>CAZIVV010000329.1:0-2465 GCA_964542775.1 uncultured Desulfomonile sp. | reverse complement strand
TTCATCGAGTTTCGCGTTGAATTCGCGGACTGTTACCGTAATCTCAGGGTCTTTCAAGAGATTCGAATATGTGTCTCTCAACATGGCGGATGCCTGATCAGGTGTCAATCCGGCGACAACCACATCCGTTTTACGTGGAATACTTATTTTACCGTCCGGCCTGATGCGCAGGGTTCGATTAAGTTCCGGATGATATGTAAACTCAACGTCAATCTGATCCTTCACCTGAAGCCTGTAGCTCGTGGCTGTCTTCTGAGGTCTTGTAAGGTATATGAATTCCAGGGTGTCGCCTTCAGTCAACTTGTAGGCTCCCACCGGAAAATGCGGTGTGACGGACATGGACGCCGAAATGGGGAAAGGCTCCACCACTACGCCCCTGTGCCGTGGGATCACGCATCCGCCCAAGGCCATCGTCAATACGCAGACCAAGGCAAGACAGCGGCGTAAAGCCATGAATCCTTTTTTCACTGATCCTGTGTGACCGCTTTCTGTTATCATTTGCCCTGTCACTCCTAACTCGAAGACATTTAGATGCATTCCCCGAGCCAATTTTAAAATAAACCTTCCACCCGAAACATGATGCCGTCACGCTTCAATTCCAGAACACGGCCGTTCCTGTTCTGAGTATCATGGAATATGCTCTCGTGTTCATAACCAACTTTTGTGTTAAGCACGAACCGGCATGAGGGAGCCATGTTTAAAGTCAAACCCATTGATATGTCTACATAATTTAGATAGTTAGGGGTTATACCATAGGTCATCCTGCTGAATGCTCCTGCGCTTGAACCCGAACCACATCCCAGGTTTAGGGGGAATACAACTTCACTGTGTGCGCCTAGGCATGGGACAAGCTCATCAATGTTTATCGAGTCTATGGTGTTCGGTAAAGCGGGACCGTTGGCCGGTTGCACAACTCCCGTTCCACTTATCTTGACATTAAGATCTATGTATCTAAGATCTCCGTTGAAACCTCCGATCCAATTAGGCCACAACAAGAAGTCGAGATCATAACCGACCCCAAACATAGCTGTCCTCATTTGGGAACTGACCTCATCACCTGCCAGAAAAACTATGACATTGTCTGAGTTATTGTTTTGGCTGGACGGATATCTGGTTAGCCTCAATTCCCTTTTTAATCTGGCCTGACCATAATAGTTTTCGGGAACGCTACCGTACATCCTCAGCAGGTGATGCTGTAACGGTCTAATAGAGGCCACTGCCCGATAGGTAAGATTGTCCCAAGGGAGTCCGAGATCCTGAAGCAAATCGTTTAGGGTTCCGTAACCCCCATTTTGTTGCTCAAACCCCATGCGCCCTTCTATTTTACTGAAGAACCCTTCAAATCCGAGTGTCCAGACAGGGCGCTCTTCCCTCATGTCGGCCATGACGAGGGTCGGTAACACCAATAGTGTCACGATCACGATAGCGGTAAATCGGTTCAACCATCCTGGACCCGATATTTTTGTCCATGTGGATTTACAGTCCGTGTTGATGTTATTGACGCTTTTCATTAGTAAGATCCTCTTAATGTCTGCGTCTGGCTGCGATTGACGGGTGGATTGGGCTGGTGAAATTTTGAGCCTAATCCGTTGGACATCAATGGGCTTTGGCCAACACCGGAATGGAGTGGGTTGGAGTAGTGAGACATGGGGGCCTGGTATTGCGGCGTTGTTGGCGCCAACGGCTGAGCCGGGACTTGAGTTGTATTCTGCGGTTTTGCCGATGTGTAGGCGTCGTTGTAACGGAACTGTTGACCGTAATCAGCAGGTTTAGGGGCATATGCGGCGCCTTGGTTAGGAACGGGGGTCTGCTGCATGTTATACTGTTGAGGAGCCTGCTGGAGCTGATTAAATTGATTCATCGGCGGCCCGTAATTCTGGCCCGTGTTCATCGGGTTCACCATGTAGTTGCTGTTTACAGGGTTGATGTAAGGGTTATTAACAGGCTGGCTCATCGCCATGTTACTGTTCAGCTGGCTCACAGAACTCGGAGCATAACCCATGTTCTGTGGGGGCGCTTCGTGCCTGTATGGCCCCCCTGAGCCGTTAACTGCGGCCGTTGCCATAGTCTTGCCAAGGGTGGTAGGCTCGGCGATGATTGTCATCCCGTCCTGTCCAACGTACCAGAAGCGCCCGCTCGGCAGATTTCCCTGGACCGGCCTTCGGCTGACCGGCGTGTGCTGAACAGACTGCTGAACTTGGGACGGGGCCGCTATTTCGTTCTCAATGGAAACCAGCGCCCTTTGACGCAGGACCTCTGCTCTCTCTGCCAGCAACTCGCCTTTCCTGGCTTGAACGAACTGTCGCTGCTCGGTCAGATACTGCCTCATCGCCTCACGAATTCCCCGTATCTCCTGTTCGATCGCCTGCACTTCCCTGCTGGAAGGCGCAAACTTTACCTGAAGAGCGTTTTTCTGGACCGCCAGTTCCACTACCCTGCTTTGAAGTTTTGCCAGGGCCGAGTTG
>CAZIVV010000328.1:0-4746 GCA_964542775.1 uncultured Desulfomonile sp. | reverse complement strand
AGCTGAGGCGGTTGCCACGGAGCTTGCTGTTTCAGTTACCTCACGTTCAAGGAACCTGTATTGGGTCATGTCAGAGAAAGCTATCCGTGCCAGTCCGGCATTCTCATCCTGACCCCACCAAACAGAGGCTTTCAACAGCGCATAGAACAGGGAACCATCCGGCTTAGAAAGATTGTAAGATCTCTTACGGATTAATAGGGCCCAATTCACAACAAGAATCTACTACAAGAGTTGGAGTCGGGCCTTCCCGGGTGGAAGCGCCGGACACCGGCCAGAATGGCTAGCTGAAGATGTCTTTCTGGGAAACTCAGATAGGCTACACGGAGAAAATCCGTCCAGAGAGTAGCCAGTGAATTTCTTAAAAAGCATAGCCCCCTGCTTTGTAACATCCAGACAAATGGGCTATTTCATCCCGCCGAAAAATTATAGCGCTCAAACCATATTTATGTTAGGGTACTGTAGGAATGTCATGTAAAATGAGCCAGTTCGTTTAAATTTATCAGTCAATTTTGGAAGGGCATACCGACAATTTGGAATTGTCAGAGGTAGGCTCCTGGACGCAAACGTAGTTCAAACACAAGAAGCTGTACAACCCAGGACCAGGCATATCGCACATGCTTGGTTTTTTTGGCCGATCAGCCTAAGATTACAGGAACAATCAGAATGTCTGACCAGAACAATACTAACGGGACAGATGCATCGAATGTCCCTGGGAGTCATGGGGAATCCATTTCTCAGGAAAAGCGTCTAGGTTCAAAAGATATAAGAAATCTTCCCGTGGAAGAACTGCAGAGGCTGGTTCATGAGTTTCAAGGCCGCCAGCTAGAACTGGAATCACAGAACCAATCACTCAGGGAAGCTCTCAAAACAGTCAGGAAGTCTGATTCGAGCTACCGGAATTTATTCAACTCATCCCCAACCGGACATGTGACGGAGGACTTCTTCGAAAGCAAGCAGGCACAAGAGGCCCTGAGGATGAGAGATGATGCGATAGATTCAGCGGGCTTTGGAATCGGTATTGCTAATCCTGATGACATGTCCGTTGTTTACTGCAATCGGGCCTTTGCCAGGATGTGGGGGGGCAAGAGTCAGGAAGACGTGATTGGCATTCAAGTGGCGGATCTGTTTAACGATGAGCAGGAATTCGCCAGTGTTTTGCTAGAATTACAGGGAAATCGGCACTATCGTGGGACATTGACATGCAGGAGACATGATGGAACCACGTTTGAGGCAGAGGGGACAGCAAGTGTTCTGGAGGATGAACACGGCAGTCCGATTCTCATGACAGTTTCGTGCATTGACGTTACCGACCGCAACAGGGTACAGCGGCAAATGAGAACAAGCCGGGCTTACCTCAGGTCGATTTTCGACACTATTCCAGAGTCTGTCTATCTAATGAGAAGGGATGGTGTGATTCTTGCCGGAAACAAGACCAGCGCCGATCGACATGGATTGGAAATAAGAGATTTTGTCGGCAAGAACGTCTTTGATCTAATTCCTCCTGAACTCACAGCAACCCGAAAGGTTTTTCTCGAACAGGCTGTCAGTGAAAAGGCCAATGTTCATTGGGAAGATGTCCTATACGGTCGCACTTTTGAAAATTCAGTGTATCCCGTCCTTGATGATGCCGGCCGGGTAGATAGCATGGCAGTTTATGCTGCAGATATTACGGAGCGCAAACAAGCGGAGAACTTACTTGCGGACAGCGAAAAACGGTATCGCCTGATTGTTGAGACGGCTCATGAGGGGATTCTGACCGCTGACAAAAATAATAGAATCACTTATATCAACAAACGAGGGGCTGAGGCCGGAGGTTATTCTGTAGAGGAAATGACTGGTCAGCCCCTGCATAAGTTCTTGTTCCAAGATGACACCTCCATTCAGGAAAAAAGAATGGAATCACGACTTCGTGGAGAGAGTGAGACTTATGAGACACGTGTGAGACGAAAAGATGGTTCGGTCATGTGGATCCTGGCCTCCGCTACCCCGATCACCGATGATCACGGGACTTTTCTCGGTTCATTCGCGATGCTTACAGACATAACCGATCGTAAAAAGGCCGAGAATGATCTGAGAAAAAGCTTAGAGCGTTACCGGTTGATAGCGGACTACAATTATGACTGGGAATACTGGATAGACGATGAAAAACATTTCCTCTATGTATCCCCGTCCTGCGAACGTATTACAGGATACTCTGCAAAAGAATTTAAGGATGACCCCAGTCTGTTGGAGAGGATCATTCACCCCGGCGATCAGAATCGTTGGCTCGATCACTTGCCCGATGAGTGCTGTCGCAATCATGAAGGCATCCACACAGAAGATTTTCGTATTATAACAAGATCTGGCGACATACGCTGGATTGCCCATGCATGCCAACCGGTGTTTGGTGAATCCGGAATCCCCATCGGTAGAAGGGCTTCAAACAGGGATATTACGGATCGAATCAATGCTGAAGAGGCCTTGACTCAGAGTGAGCGAAGGTACAAGGGAATATTTGATGGGGTAAATCAGGGAATATTGATCGCTGAGATTGAAACTTTGAGCATCAAATATGCAAATTCAGCTATGAGGGGCTTGCTTGGGTATTCAGCAGATGAACTAGAAGGCCTCAACCTGTTCGACATCCATCCCAGAGAACAGCTTACCGATATCATGAACAGGTTCCAACACCATGCCAGTGGACTGAAAACCGTGGAAGAGTCTATTCCTGTCACCAGGAAAGATGGCACGATCTTTCATGCCCAGATCACGTCAACACTGATGACAGTGGATAACGTGCAATGCTGCGTCGGTTTCTTTTCAGACATGACAGCAACGCTCAAAGCAACGGAGGCACGTGAACTTCTCGCAGCGGTTGTCGAACATTCCAGTGAATCGATCATAATAACAAATGCCAGCGGGGATATAAACTACGTAAATCCTGCTTTCGAGAGAGTAAGCGGCTATTCTGCTAATGAAGTGTTGGGGCAAAACCCAAGATTCCAAAAAAGTGACAGACATGATGAGGAGTTTTATAAGGGGTTGTGGAAGACCGTTTCCGCGGGTGGGAGTTGGAATGGAGTAATAACAAGCAAGAAGAAAGGCGGCGCTCTGGTCGAGGAAGACTGCACTGTTTTCCCTATAAAGGTTGGGTCAAGTGGTTCTACAAATTATGTGGCAATTAAAAGGGACATTACGAGAGAATCATCACTGCAAAGGCAACTCCTACAGGCTCAAAAACTTGAGGCCCTCGGGAATCTGGCCGGTGGAATAGCCCACGACTTCAACAACGTGATCTTTGGGATCATCGGTTACACTGATCTGGCCATGAATAACATCCCCGAAGACAGCAGGGCTTACGCCAACCTGGAACGGGTTATGAATGCGGCAAAGCGCTCGGGCGACATGGTACAACAAATACTGGCTTTCAGTCGTCAAGGAGCCGCGGAAAAATCAGGACTCGATTTACGACCGCTTGTGAAAGAGGGACTCAAGTTTCTCAGGGCAGCTATTCCACCGGTAGTGAGCATTAATTCACATATCCTGCCTGGAGAAAGCATGGTGTTGGCAGACCCTACTCAAATTCATCAGGTTCTGATGAATTTATGTGTTAACGCTTCCCATGCCATTGGCGATCGAACAGGGACGATATCGGTGGATCTATCCGAAGTTGAAGTGCAACCGGAATTTGCGGCGGCCAACCCTCCTCTTGTCCCGGGAAAGGTCATTAGGTTGAAGGTTACGGACACCGGCTCTGGAATCACTCCTGAAAACATTGAAAGGATATTTGATCCATATTTCACCACCAAGGAAGAGGGAAAAGGAACCGGGTTGGGTCTTTCAGTGGTTTACGGAATAGTTGCCGATCATGGAGGAGTCATCAAGGCTACCAGTGAACCTTCGAAAGGATCGACTTTCGAGGTCTTCTTACCTGTTGTAGATGCCAGTGTCCCAGGTGCAGACAAAGAATCTGAATCACCGTCCTCTAATGCCGGAAAAGAGCATATTCTTATTGTCGATGATGAAGCCTTTTTGCTCAAGATGTATGAAGAAGGCCTTACAAAAATGGGGTACAAAGTAACTAGCTGCTATAATCCCAAAGATGCCCTGAAACTTTTCCTGGAGCGACCAGATGCTTTCGACATTGTAATTTCAGACTATGCTATGCCGGAAATGACGGGAGTGGAGCTAACCAGTGAAATGGTTGCGATACGTCCCGGGATACCCATAATTATTTGCTCGGGAGCAATAAAGATTATAGAGGGTTTAATAGAGGAGCAACCCTGGATATCTGACGTCATCCCAAAGCCCACTCGTCTACGCGACATTGCCAACGCTGTAAGGAACATTCTCGATCATTAGAAGTCGTATTCGGGACACAGCAGAGTATTATTATTTTACGCATTTGAGACCCCTTTACTTCACAGAGCCGGAAACTTACCCACAACTGAGAAAAGCTTTGTATCAAGGGTCTAATTAGTTTTCAATTGTTTTCATATTGAGTTAGGACAAACGCTTAACCCAGATTATAGCTCTTACTTGGACCAGAAAATGATTTTCTTTCGCGTCTAAACGTCAGCAGAATGTTAGCAAAAACGGAAATGCCTGAATTTTTGAGGGTTTCTCTTGAGGCGGGTTGTCCGAAAAACCTAATAAAATATGGTGCCTGAGGACGGACTCGAACCGTCACGAGGACAAGCCTCAAGGGATTTTAAGTCCCTTGTGTCTACCAATTCCACCACTCAGGCGTATTGAACTAAAGCCAAT
>CAZIVV010000327.1:0-2686 GCA_964542775.1 uncultured Desulfomonile sp. | reverse complement strand
TTTGACCATCCTTTCTTCTGGGCGGCGTTCATCCTGGTGGGTGATGGTGATTAAACGGCAAAAAAACAGTTTAAACAAGCGCTATTCGGCAATGTCGCCGGATCTCTCTCCTGGAGGAGACACTATCATGTCGAGATTATTGTTAATTGTTATGGTTTTATTACCGGGACTGATCCTCCACGCTATGATGACGCCTGCGTATTCGCAATCATCGCCGTCATTGAATGACACCAACCTGTTTGTGTTGGTGACAAGCGAGGGCGGAGGCCGGGGCGACCCGGCCGGTGGCGCAGTCCCGAACATGGGTGACATACTTATTGAAGCCATCAGGACAGGGAACTCCAACAAGATTCAGGAACTTCTCGGAAAAGGCGCTGATCCGAACGCCATTCATAAGAGTGGAGGATCCGCAATTCGTTGGGCAGCATATTACGGGCGTCCAGAAATTGTTAAAGCGCTTCTTGACAGGGGCGCCTCCGTGAAAATGGTCACGGGAGGCGATGTCGAGCAGCAATTGATACGGAACGCCATTCTTGGGAATGTGGACGTGATTAAGGGCTTGATCCAGAAGGGGGCCAACATAAAAGCCCAGGCTTCTGCCGGAGAAACGGCGCTCCACTGGGCAAGCCTGATGGGAAATGACGGCGTCGCCAAAAAGCTACTGGCGTCAGGAGCTGATGTCAATGCGGTCAACAAGGCTGGTTGCACGGCGTTAGCCCTGGCCTCGCTCAATGGACATAGCGGGGTAGTCAGGACACTTCTGTCACACGGGGCAAATCCCGGCATAAGGAGTTTAATGGGCTCGCCTGAAGCACTGGCGAACTTGGGAGGGCACAAGGAAGTCATTAAAATTCTGAAGGACTCCGGGAAATCAGGTTCCAGATCGGAATCAGGAACGGAGCCACGTCTTGGTCATACGGCGGCAGTTCCCAAAATGGAGGAAACTACTCCAACCAAAGGCTTCAAATGGTCATTTCAGACCGATGACTCTTTTCCATGGGGCCTCGAAATATCCGACGGCGTAGCCTGCTTCATCACGGCAGCGGATAAAGACCGCGAATCAGGTTCATACATTTACGGCCTGGATTTATCGTCCGGAACCCAATTGTGGAAAATAAGGGTTGATTTTCAGGCATCCGGGATGCCAAAGCTATCAAATGGAGTGGTTTATTTCGGGAGTCTTGAGGGCTCAGATCATCTTAAGTATATCGTATGCGCTGTTGACACTTCATCTGGCAAACTCCTCTGGAAACATCCAACGTCGGGACAGGTGGCATGGATCTCGGAAGTAAGGAACGGGGTGGTCTATTTCAGCAACTTTGCCGCTGAAATCACAGCGCTGGATGCAAGAAGAGGCAAAATTGTATGGAACCATCGAATTGATGGTCTGGATCAGGGATCGGATGGAAACGGATCAGTTTCATACATGACCCTTTCCGAAAAACTTGCCTTTGTTGGGCTACGCAGCAATCTGCAGGGGGGAGCCGGTATGCTGCTTGCGCTTGACATAGCGACAGGCAAACAATTGTGGAAAAAGGACCTCTGGAGTAACCCTTCAATTCCCATATCGCAAAATGGAGTTGTTTATGTCGGGACGGATGACGGCAGTGTATTCTCGTTTGACGCCATCACGGGAAAGGAAAGGCTCCTTTTTAGCGCCCAAAAATCTGGAATTCCCTTAGGTTCTCCCTTAATCAATGAAGTCAGTGATGGAGTAATTTACGTTAGCATAAAGGAAAAAAAAGAAGGCGCTGTGCCTGATACTGGAACACTTGTGGCCCTGGATGCGCATTCAGGAAGCTTGAAATGGAAGCTCTACGGACCTTTTGGATACACGACAAGTTTATTATCCCACGACAACAGGTTTTATGTGTCTGGCGCTCAAGGCGCAATTTTTGAGATGGACAAAGCTTCGGGGAAACTCGTGCGGGGACTAAAATGTGACTGCAAACAGGTAGAAATCGAAAAGGGTTTAGCTCTTTGCACAACTGCCGCAGGCGTCCTTTACGCGATAGATATGGACAAAACCAGTTGGTTTTCTGTTACTTCGGAAGATTTGAAGAAGTCGGCGCAAGTCACTACACTCAGCGTTCCAGCTCCTGATACGAGCCCTGTGGCGCCTAGTGTCCCGGAATCACAAATGTCTGAAGCTGGTAAACCGGAGGTCTATTCAGCCTCGAGGGATGCTGACTCCAGTCCGGAGGCCAGCGCTGTGAAAACAGGAGTTCCAGCAGGACTGAAATGGAAGGCCCCCGGCAATAAGGTTTGGTCTGAAATGGCTCTTCATGATGGCATGCTGTTCTATTTTCCAGAAAATGGTCTGTTGACCGCTGTTGATGTAACTAACGGCCGCGAGAAATTGAGGGTCCCCAACAGTTGGCAATTTGAACTAGCCGTAGCGGATGGGATGGTATATTTCAGGCACGGCCAGCCATTGTACTGCTTCGACATCAAAGCCGGAAAACTTATATGGGAGCAGGACAAATGGACGAATGAAGAGATCGTTGTATCCGACGGAATACTCGTAACAAGAACCGCCAACGATGATTTGTGCGCCTTCGACGCAAAATCGGGACGTGAACTCTGGGATTTCGTTGTGGGAGACCGGCTGTTTAATCCGACCGTTTACAAGGGGCGTGTCTACTCCAACTGTCAGAACAGGACTATTTACGGGATAGATCTTAAA
>CAZIVV010000326.1:0-1525 GCA_964542775.1 uncultured Desulfomonile sp. | reverse complement strand
AGATTGTTCAAAGCTTTAACAAGATCAGGAAGTCTTCCCTTTAAACTATTCCCTAACTCTTTTCTAATCCTGTCTTCAATTAAGGAACACCTGGAGTGAAGATCCTCATCAAAAAATTCCAGCGACTTAAGCTTCTTTCTTAATTTTGAAAGTTCAGAGTCATAGCTGTCATAAATATAGAAAGAGGGTATTCTCTGTCCTTCAGGATCAAGAATAGTTACAACATCAGAAAGATCCGGTAATTTTGGGAAAGAGTCAGAGAATATTCTAATAACCGGTATTAGTGAATCTGATAACAGGGCAAGATTTTTAATTTCAAATAACTCAATGTCGTCTGGAATTTTTCCTTCCATCAGAGCATTCAGGGTATTCCTAATATCTCTGACTCCAAATAGAGATTCTTTAAGCTGGCTGACTTTTTTATAATTATCCGCCAGAGATAGTGAATTTAAGGTCTCTTCAAGCTGAATATATGTAGAAGCTAACTTACTGATTGAAACAGACATCTCTCTCTCCAGCAGGATATGAGTAGATATAGATGAGGATAGCTCAAGGTTTGCAAAAAGGCTCCTCATACCTATTGGTAACTCTGTAACAGTTCTAAGCTTCATTTCTGATTCTCCTTATATCATAAACCGGTAAATTAATTGCTGAGGAGAGCCTTGAACATAATCTCTCTGAATCAAGTATGTATCCTTCCGGGGAAACGGGATTAGCACAAACTGCCAATAATTTGCTTCTGTTTAATACTGACAATCGCCCTCCTGATTTTTTAAAAGAGGAAAAATTGGAATGAGAGATAAAGGCTTTCGAGAAGTCTCTAATTATTATTTCAATGTCTTTATCCAAACACAAAGATCTTACCTGATTCAGGAATCTGTCAGTCAATGCACCGGAAATAAATATAGCCTTAGTATCAGATACATCGTCAGGATGTATTGAATCAGAATTAAACACCCCTCCTTTTAACAACAGAGAGAAATTGCTATTTGAATCTACACTCCATATTCCATTAGCCGGAATGCTATCTTCATTGTTACCAACAACTGATGTTCTTTCAAGATTAATAAGTTCAACCATAAAAGCTGTTTTAAAAACAAGATTATCAATGCTTGCAGATATGGCTGCTCCTGTGGATAATATAAGCCCTTCTGTTACAGCTGGTGATGCAATGCTAACTCTTGAAAGTGCTCCATCAATAATTGCAAGATCTGCCCCGAAGACCTCCAGGGCTCTCTCTATCCATCTTTTAAGAGCATCTGTTGTAGGATGGCCGGATAACTGGCTTTTCCCATGTGATAGGGCTCTTGCTGTTACAACTCTTCCAAGAGATGTTTTTCTGTTGGAAATATCAATAAGTTCAGATAAGATCCTCCTCTCTCTGTAATGCTTTTCACTTGTAGCAAAAAGAGTCCCTCTTCTCAGAAAAATTTCAGGTTTTGAAGTGCCGGTTACTAAATCCAGAGTTTCACCATCAATGCCTGCAGAGCTTACGGCAACCGTAAAACCTTCTGCAGGCAACCGA
>CAZIVV010000325.1:0-2639 GCA_964542775.1 uncultured Desulfomonile sp. | reverse complement strand
CAGAAGAAGCGTAGACTTTCCGGACTGTCTTGGGCCGGTCACCGCCACTGCAGGGAAGGTCTCGATGACCTTGAACAGGGTGGGTTCGATGTCTCGATGAATGTACTCCATAACCACATAATATTATGAACTAAACCTATTGTCAATGCATATTTGCAGTAACACTGTAAATATACATCAAATGCACGCATGGTGTTATAGAAAGCAGGCCCGTAAGTCGTGAGCCCACGATGGAATCGTGGGGAGACAGAAATGGGCATGTGCGTATTGAGGTGTTGAAAGTTTTGTGTAATTATTACGGATCAGAATGGCTTGATGACTGACCGGGACGGAGGTGGCGTCAGTGAAATACTACTCATTTCAGATAGTGATTGAAAAAGAGCCGGAAGACCCCGGTTATATGGCCTACTGTCCGGGACTACCTGGATGTTTTAGTAACGGGGCCACAATCGAGGATACAAAAAAAAATATCAGGCAAGCCATAGAACAGCATCTGGAATCTCTACTGGAGCAAAACATGGTTGTTCCACAAGACCCTTCGGTAATTCAATAGCCTCGGAAGCATGCCGAAGAAGGTCCCATAGATGAATCTATGGGCTCAAGACTTAGGCCCTGCCGGGCCAAGAACGATTGTGAAGATAACCCGGGACGGTATAAAGCGCCGCAGGCCCGTAAGTCCTGAGCCCACGATGGAATCGTGGGAATGAAGTGTTGGGGTCGAATTTTTTAGGCGCCTCATTGACATCCTAACTGGGCAGGCTAGCATTGGAACCATGACTGCTGACGGGGAGATAGACGCCAAACCGTATCAGGAAAAAATGGTATATAAGATCACCAGAAGTGAGGAGGCGCAGGATGAATAGCAACTCCGAGGTTAGTATAGCATGGTCGGAGGAGGACGGCGCCTTTTTGGCGACATTTTCAAAATATCCCACATGTGTAACGCATGGAGCCACTCGAGAGGAGGCCATTGCCAACGCCACCGAGGTTCTGGAGCTGCTGGAAGAAGAGATTGGCGGGCAATGCGCAGGAGTTGTGACGGTTTCTACCGCCGTAGGCCCGTAAGTTCTGAGCCCACAATGGAATCGTGGGGAATCCATGTTGTGGCTGAATTCGACCTAATTTTCACAATTGTGGATTCCCATTTTCATGGGAATGACATGGCGATGAGTTGGCTCAGGACTGAGGCCGTGTCGGGTGAGTCCTGAGCCCAAGATGGACAATCGGGGAGGGGTAAATCAGGATGCCTGTTTGACGGGATCCTGATGGCTGTAGAGGCCTTTTCTGCGTAGGCCCTCGTTTAAGTCTGGCTTCTGTCCGACCATTCTTGCTGCTTGCGCAAAGCGCTTGCATTCGGGGCAGAGCCGGAACTCAAAGGCTTCTTCCGATGCCTGGGTTAGCTTTTCAACGTGACGCACCATGACCTTTGTGATGTACTGAACGCCACACCCATCACAGCTTTCCAGTTTTATGCGGTTGACGATTGTGCCGCTCATCAGCAGGACGCGCTCACCCTCGCGGTCTTCCAGTTGCAGAGCGCCGGTGGGGCAAATATTCACGCATGATCCGCAGCCGATGCACTTTGGCAGGCCATGCACATAATCCTTGAGGATCAGTGAATTCTCGCCGGCGTGGTAGAACCTGATGGCGGATACGCCAAGACGGTCCCGGCACACTTCCACGCATTTTCCGCAGCGTTCGCAGATGTCGCACCGCATGCAGCGCTTTGCTTCCTGCTTGGCCGCTATTTCGTCCAGTCCGAGTTCCACCTGGTCAAAGGTTCTCAAACGGCGGTCGAGATCGATAATTGGGATTTCCTGACGCTGAATGAAGCTCTTCTGGTGGTAGTCCATGATTATGGGAGCAACCATGGCTCTTGGACGCGGAGGCATCCTCTCCGGAAGTTTCTGGCCTCTAAGGTAAGCGTTGATGGCAAATGCGGCCCTCTTACCACCACCGATTGCCTCCACTACCGTGGCAGGGCCTGTCACGGCGTCTCCGCCGGCAAAAACATCCGAGACGCTGGTCTGCTGATTATGATTCCTGATCTTTATCGTTTCCTTACGAGTGAGTTCCAGAGAATCCAGTCCCAGTCCCGGATAATGCTGTATATCTGGTTTTTGTCCGATGGCGGCAATGATTGCGCCTACGGGCATCTTGTATTCGGAGCCTGGAACGGGCTCCGGACGGCGACGACCACTGTCATCTGGCTCGCCGAGTGTCGCCATGAGACATTCCAGGGCGTCTATTTTCCCGTAGCTGCCTAAAATCTTGGATGGAATGGTTAACTGATGGACGTGGATGCCTTCTTCCGCCATCTGGATGATTTCTTCAAAGTGGGCAGGCATTTCTGAACGCGTTCTTCTATAGACGATACTGACCGAAGTGGAACCGAGCCTCACACATGTTCTGGCCGCATCGATGGCGGCGTTGCCTCCGCCCACAATGGCCACGCTGTTCGCTGGCTTGATTTTCTGGCCGAAAGAAACATCCTTCAAGAAGTTGAGAGCGCTGATGACCTGCGGATATGAGTCTTCACCCTCAATTCCAAGCTTCAGCCCCTGCCATGCGCCAATTCCAAGAAAGAAGGCCTCGAAGCCGTCCTTTCTGAGATCGTTCAGGGAAATTTCCTTTCCGAT
>CAZIVV010000324.1:0-3958 GCA_964542775.1 uncultured Desulfomonile sp. | reverse complement strand
GAGCAGTAGACCTGGCTGGCTCTTCCCTTGGCAAAGCTTCTGCCGCATATGGGACATACCGCTTGCGCAGGAGCGGTCGGTTTGGCAAGGTAGAATCTTCGGTAACATTGGTGTCCGCAGTAACGGGTTCTCGATCCCGTGAGTTCTTTGCCACAAACAACACACTCTCCAGGCTTTTCTTTTAATGGAAGCATTTTTTGGGTCAATTCAGCAAACCTCGTGGAAGGACAGATGTGGGATTGAAAACTGACGTTCTTTGATGATCCGGCATGTCTGCAGCCACGCAAATGACATAGGACCGGGATGGATGTTGATTTCTGCGGAGTCATGACAATGGCCATAGCTTCCTAAGCGTAATGTGTAACTTACGAAGAACAGTACTCTGGGGTCTTCACAGCGGACCGATACTTTCGGCAGTGTCATCAGCTAGTCCCCCAGTTCTGATTTGAGATCTTCAATGGATTCGAATGATGGAATTCCATGTAGACTTGCAAGGCGCTGCTCTTCCCGTGCGCCTGCGGATCTTTCCCAACCCGGCAGTAGCAGGATGGCGTCCGACACCGGGACCCACGCCATCGAATTGGCCCTGTACTGCTCTATGGTGAGTTCACAGATCAGACCATACTGGAAGTCCAAAAAAGGGCAAAAGACCGAAAATCCGGATTCTATGACCTTTGCTGAGGTTTCTATTCCGAGCCTCACGTTTGAGAGCACATCTATCACGTTGTCCGCATTGTAAGGGCCTGCCACATAGACACGTTTCATTGCTCCAACCTCTGACTTCTATGGGTTTTATGACCTTTCGCCGTTAGCCGGTACTTTCTGGAATATGTCAGGTAAGGCATCACATCACCCATTGTCTTCAGATAACGATTGACTGTTTGGGGTGACATGCACGTTATCCGGGCTATCTCATTAACATTGAGATAACATCCTCTGGATTGGGCGTATGCCATGGCCTCGCGGATTTTTCTGGCGACCTTGTATTTGTGTCGGTCGACTGCGGACATCGGCAGCAGATCAGCGTAATCGCCAGGCTTAAAACCGGGGTCCGTCATCAAATCTTTCCAGTTCATGATCAATTGTTTCATTTTTCCCAACTTTCGTATGTTTTTCGTCTACTTTTGCTTTACTTTTGAAAACTATTGCCGGCTTTCGTCTACTTTTGCCCAAAATATCCTTCCAAATGGAGATTTACTGTTTCATTTTTACCGGCTCCGTATCAAAAACAGGGGGGTGTATGTGTTCCAGGGTAATGATAAGAAAAAAGTAATATATATATTATTATTATATGGTTAGCTAAATTACCCTACCCTTCTTCTGGAGGATAATCCAGGGTAAAAAGGGTAATTTACCCTCAACACCATCAATTTTTACCCTATTACCCATTTTTACCCTCCAAAAGCCCATTTTTACCCTCGATTACCCTTTTGTGGAATTAGCGTAACAGTTCGATATACCGGCACTTATCAAATTTTTATTCTTGTTCTCCTCATACATACGCATCCCTTTTTTTCTGCCGGACAATTTCACATTTCGTCCCATGAAGCTGGATAAGTTGGGTTTGCGGAAGAAGTGAGAGTGGTCTGCGTGGCCGCCTCTGATCCCATCACGTAACGTCCCGCAAGCCCAGCTGCTTTTTGTATGAGGCCTCTGGATTTCATGGACTCCACGATTCGGTAAATGTAACTGGATGACAAACCTGTCGCCTGACTCAGGTCGGATACTGCGCATGGCCTGCCAACTTCCACCAGGGCCTGGATGAGCTTGACTTCAGCCTCCTTTTTCTCGTATTCGTGAGCCGGAGCAACGTATTTCCAGCCAGTGTCATCGTCGCCTTCGTTCCATTCCAGGGTATATCTGCGATCTGAGACGTCCCTTCCGGAAATCAGGAGGCTTGCCACCATCCGTTCACGGTCCGGTTTGTCGAACATCCAGATTGCGTCTGCCGCTCCGGTGATCCCTGATGATCCTGAGACGCTGTTGAAGGGGTCTTCCGAGAGGGCTTTGCGTTTATGGTGGATGAGCAGAATGGCGATATTGTTCCTGCAAGCCAGATGATGGAGCATTCCGACTTCGGCGTAATCTCGGGCGTAGGCGTTGTCCTCAAAACGATTAGCGCTACGGGCCCTGATTTTCTGGAATGTGTCAATAACGATCAAGCGTGGTCTGGTTTGTGAAGTAATCCATTCATGAAGTGACTGGACACCCTCCGGTAATGTGTCCCAGTTTTGTGCGAAATTCGCGTTGGCGAGGGCGCTCACAGGCTTCACGTGGCAAAGCTTTTTCATTCGCTCCTGAAAGCGCTGAACAGTGTCTTCGAGGGCCAGATGCAGGACCTGCCCCTGGTTTGACGGGAAATGTCCCAGAGCGTCTTTTCCGGACGCCACAGACAGACTCAGGCTTTGGGCCAGCCAACTCTTTCCAACCTTTGGCGCTCCTGCCAAGACAGTTAAACCCTCCGGAAGAAGATCCCTGATGACCCATTTGACGGGAGGGAGTTTCATTTCATAGAGTTTGTCCCATGGTATGACCTCACGGCGTCTGCTTCGTTCTTCGGCAAAGCTTCCGTCCATCGGCGCATTGCCCGAACCCTGGTTAGTGGTTTTGACTTTCTGGTTTGCCCAGGATGTCATTTTTGAAATCTCGCTTTCGTGCAGCGGAGGGACACATCTGACGGCGTTCTCCTTCATCACCGTTTCGTGAAGACGTTTGCCGGTGAATCCCATTTTTCGAAGCGAGACACAGAGTTTCTTTATCATTTCGTGGCGTTCACCACTGGCAAAAACCGGTGTGTCCCTGTCGTTGGACTCTTCGATAAAGCCGGGTCTCTCGTCTGTCCAGTTCACATGAAGCGCAAGTTTTTCTATGATCAGGTCACGTTCGTAAGGGAAACCAAGGTTATAGAAATGTATCCGGCACAAAAACGGCTCTTTCTTGAGATGCCAGAAACCTGGTAGTCTCATCACACGTCCGAGGTCCTTGCATGCGGGATCGGCGTTGAACTTTTTAATCAGGGCTTTCTGAACGGGAGTGAATTCACCGATAGCCACGTTCTTGCATCTCCAGAAGGCCTGGTATCTACCCGGACTTGATTCAATTATGACGTGTGGTTTGGCTTCGCAAGTCATGAGAGGTTCGACTGGGGCGCCGTCCAAGTCTACGAAAAGCGATCTGACACGTGTGACATTGGCCGAACTTCGACCTGCGCCATCACAATAGTTCACAACGAAGTAAACACCTGCGCCCCGTCTGTTGTCATTGGTGAGCCAGTCGGAGCATTCGGAGAGAGACCCGAATTTCCACTTAGGCTCCACATTGAAGCCCGGCCGACTTCTGAAGGTCTGAAAGCATGTCTGGTCGGAGCCTCCGATGACAGCTTTCAGAAACTGGCGTGTCAGCCTCAGATCTGGTTCTATGTCAAAAATAATTCCTGAATCCGACATCTTTGCCTCTGAGTGTCACTACAAATCCCATTCGCCCCATTGGAAGGTTACCGGCATATTTACAGAAAGCATTCCGGTGTACCCTATCCAGTTTCCACTCACACATCTGTCGTCTGGTGTCTTGAGGCTACGTTCCGGTGTCAAAAAACAGCTGATCATGATTCGACCGCCCAATTCCCGCGGCTCGCCATTAAGACAATTTCTGCAGGTCATGTTTTCCTTTTTCATTTCAATTCCAATCCTGACTGAATTTCTGATATTTCAATCTGATCGCCAAAAACGGTCCAACCAGGGATTGCCTTTCTGGCGAACAGTTCAATTCTTGGTTCCGGGCTGACCTTCTCGATCAAGCTTCTGACTGCTTCCGGCTTTTCACTGTGCCGCCCGCGACGCAGATTCAGCCACGATCGCATTGCGTGGTCCCTGAAGGTCAGCTTGCCTTTTACTCCCAAGAGGAGAATTTCATGTGATATGCGCCAGTAGTTGCCAAGGCCCATTTCCGACTTGCACCA
>CAZIVV010000323.1:0-1754 GCA_964542775.1 uncultured Desulfomonile sp. | reverse complement strand
AGCACTTCAAGTGATGAGGAAAACTGATCCTTGAGTTCGGTTGTCTTCCAGATATGGCGGATATAGGAGCTGAGGATTAGTCCGACAAACAGAATAAACAGTCTACCGGTTTTGCCTTCTTCGGACCAATTGCGCTGCTTGTCGCAAACCATCTGACTTTTCATTTGCTGGAAATATTTTTCCTGCTCGTCGCGCAGTCGATAGGTGCGGAAGGTCTCCATAGCAGACAGATCCAGCTTGTGGGTCATAATGGCAAAGAACCCTGAAACGCGCTTGGCTTTCGTGATTTTCTTTTCATTTTCCTTGTAAGAAAGGATGATTCGGGTGGCCGGATCATAGCTGATTTCGTAATAGCAATAAGCTCTTTTCAGAGTGACGTCATCGTCGAGAACAGCCTTGGCGGCGATCATCTCATCCAGAGCTTCCTTTTGGATCATCATCTCAATTTCCAGATTGACAAGCTCCTCACTGCGACGCATAGAGTCGAAGTAGAGATTGAGTCGGAGACGGTCGGACTTTTTGGTGCTGCCACCGTTGCCCTTGACATCGTGCACCAGGTCATATTGCCGGTAGTAAAGCCGGGTGTCCCGGTCAATCTCCATGCCATCCGGTCTGGAGTTGAATTCTCCGAAAGCGAGGATCTTATCCGAGACCTGACTCTGCTGCACTTTGGTGCACATAACCATCGCCTGGCCCTTGGCTACGTAGTTTTCCAGGTTCCGCAGGTTCTCATAGCCACGGTCGGTAACCAGGATGATGTCGTCAAATCCGGCCTGCTGCAGATCCGTCAGGATGGTCTGCAAGCTCCGGGAATCCGGGATGTTTCCTGGAAATGTCCGATAGTATACGGGCATATGGCTCGAAAGCGTATACACAACAACTTCAACCGTTTGAGCCAGCGGAAGGGAATCCTTGTTCTTACCCCAGCGGATATCAGCCAGAGATCGGCCATAGGCTGATCTGCTGGTAGAATCAACAGCGCAAACCTCGTCTTTGCCTAGCCGTTGGGAGCGGAGCTTTAAAAGCCCCAGACGGTGATGCTCCGTGATTTTTTGAGTGAGGCGAGTGATGTCCGTCGGTGTCAGATCTCGCTTGGATGGAGCTTTGGCAATGCGCTGCCAACGCGCAACTCGATTGTAGGTGTATTGGGTCAGATAGGGGAAAATGGCGAGGGTCAGAATGTCGTCAACCATCTCCTTGTTGCCCTCAAACACCTTCTCCAGATCTTGGCGAATGCCGGTTGCTTTTGCCGCCTGCTCGAGAAGCCAGATATCGCCATACAAGCGATTCACATCATCGCCATCGTAGGCAGGCCTTCCGGGACCGCGTCGGATGGATAGTTTTCCAATTTCGCTTAAGTCCCATCCGGGTGGAAATTCAAGCTGATCCCGCTCTTCCTGGCTGGCGTAGATGTATTTTGTTCCAGGTTTGAATTTCAGATTCTCGTCAACCAGGCCCCAATGAATCCGATGGTATGTCTTCTTGCCAGTTTCCTGGTCCAACACATACGGCTGTGTGCTGGCATAGCGATAACCGCCGTTATTATGGATTGAAACGCGGATTTTGCCATCTGTTCTGGGTGGTCTTCCTGCCATACGAACACCTCCGATTAATAGTACAATTGTACCATTAAAAGAAGGAGACGTCAATAGAGAACCGGCCCAAGATCCCCTATTTGCAGCGGTTCTACGGTTTCTGAATACTAATTAGTACAATTTGGTGTAAAACTCACGATTATAAAGGGCGGGACATCT
>CAZIVV010000322.1:0-3586 GCA_964542775.1 uncultured Desulfomonile sp. | reverse complement strand
TGTCGGGGGTGTGGGGATCTGCATACAAGGCCCCCCACTCCCCCAACCGAAACAACCATTCATCCAAGAGGACAAAAAGTTCCCTGGGCGAACCCCCCGTTCCCCTCATCAAAAAACTCATTTCTCTAAACGCACTCTTCGTTCCGCTCAGCGGAACGCCGGATCCCCTCGGCGAAACAACCACCCCATCGCCCGATGTCACCCAGCCTCACCCAATGAGCTTCTATTATACTCCAAAAACCCTCATTTTTCTCAACGAAGCTTAACGACGCTCAATTTTCCTTCGTTCTGCGCATTATTTCACATCAATGGTCGGCGCTGGCTGATCCTGTCGACTCTTCTGTTGTTCAAGGAACTTCTGCTGCCATTCCTCAACAGTCAACGTCTGTGGCGGCAGAGAATTGTAGTTGATAATGTTCTGCGTGATGGTCGGCTGGGCCGGCTTGTCTTCATCTCTCCCTTTGTTCTTGGTATCAGACCAATCAAAGTTTGTGGCAAGGTCAATCTTGTGTCCCGTCATCATGCCATTGCCCGAAAGAATCTCCACATTCCTCTGTTCTTCAATTCGCATGAGGGCTCTGGCCACAATGTAGCCTGGGAGAGTCTCGTGTTTCTCCGACACAAAGGCGAGAAGCTGTTTCCGCGTTATAAACCCGATGGCATAGGCCAGGCCCGGCACCGTGTAAGACCTCTTTCTCTTGTCACATTCCTCAAAGTACGATGCCGTTCTGAACGCCATGTCTGCGGCAGTCAAATTCTCTGCGGCAGATATCTTTTCCCTCGTATCTTCAAGCATCAGGTTAATAACTTTATGACAAGCCTCAATTTGTTCAACCAGTCCTTGAACATTGCAAGAAGACAGATCTTCCGGGAGGGCTTTCAGGGCAAGTTCAAGATCCGAAATCCTACATTCATCCGACATCAGGTATTCGAGCTTTGCACGTTCAGGTCGAGCTTGAGTCTCACATGTGGGAGAGGCGGTCTCTTCAACCTTCTGCGCGACGACTTCATCAACCTGCGGTGCAATCCCACCCTCAAGCTTTGCCTTTTCAGCAGCCTCTCTTTTCGCTCTACGCTTCGGGCATCCGGCCATGGCTCACATCCCTCCATCCCTCTTGTTCTTGCAGTGAGGCCCACATATCTCACAGGCGGGGGCTCTTGTAAAGCCCTCTCTTACAGAAACTCAGCCTCTTCTCTATATACGCGGAATTAAAGGCTTTCTTCCACAAATCAACCCCCTATATAGGGAACTTTTTTTTGATGTCGAAACCTATCCTCTCAGAGGTCAGATTTGAACTTTTCCCGGCTAACTCGCGCGTGGATAACTTTGGATATTTATTTTCCGAAATAAATATCCACCATTTTCTCCAATGATTCTGTGAAGATACACCCTGTTTGGATATTGGATATTTAATTTTGGATATTTTTTCATTTTCAGAAATATTTCCTTCCAGATGTGATCCTCAACTTTTTTCCCTCATGAAAAAAGTTCTCGCGTATAGGGGGCTGAATTCCTCCTCCAGAATTTCCCCCGATGTGAAAATTTCCCGCGTATAGGGGGCCGGATATTTTCCAAAACACGTTTTTTTCTGAAAACCCCAAATCCGATATCCAAATGGCCCTTAAACCCCTGAAATATAAAACGAAAACGGTGGATATTTATTTCGAAAAATAAATATCCACCGTATCCACTTTTTTCTATCTATTTGACTTAATTCAACTTCATCTTTCAAAGTGGATATTTAGTCACCTTCACTCTTTATCCACCCAAGGGCCTTATTTCCTTCACTTTCCGCCCTTGAGACCCGTCTATGCCCCCTTTCCCCGATACGCAAGCACTTTTTTCGCCCACCCTCATTTTTTCTCATTTTCCCTGTCCTGGCGGTCAACACATCACCCCCTCATCCTCATCTTGTTCCAACATTTTCCCCCACCATCAGCCAAGGAGGTTTCATGGCCCTACCGCTTGAAAACTGTGTGATCGAACGAGCCATGCCCAAGGGATACACCTGGGCCAAGTTCGTTCAGTGCTGGACGGGAGATCCGTCTGGCGCGAAATTCTTCGAGGAGAAGGTCAATCCTGCTACGGGCGAGACCATGCCAGCTGCGTATTTCACGCAGCTCATCACCTACGACCGCGACTCGGGCTGGCTTGAGCGTGACGTGAAGCTGCAGGGCGACGAAGCTGTCTGGGCCGTCATGGAGCTTCAGGAAAAGGGCCAGATTGCCCTCCTGACCTGTGAGGGCCATGTGTCCACTCGGAGTTTCGACGGCTACGACGGCCGCCCTGTTGTCCGCTCGACTGTCCACATCAAACAGGGCACATTGCGCCTGCACGGCCTCCAGGAGAGCGCGAGCGCCCCGGCCCTGCCCCAACCACTCGTAACCGCCTCCGACGTCTCAGGCGACGCCTCAGGGCTCCAGGAGTGGCCCGAGCCAGGTCCATCCGAATCCTCGCTGCCGGATGGCTGTCCCTTTTAACCTCAACGCCTCAACAAACAGGAGAATCACATGCAGTACAAAATCTCAAAGATTGAACAGTTTCGTTTCAAGCCGATCAAGGTCGAACTGACCCTGGAAGATCCCAATGACCTGTTTTACATCTGTGCAATCCTCAACGTGAATGTCGATAGGATCAAGGAAAGCTCACCATACCTCAGGGACACGGCCTACGAGAAGCCGATGAACAACTATCAGCTCTGGCTGCAGCTCGACCAGATTGCCGAAGACTGGATGGCGCACTGCAGGGCGACCAATGTCGAGCCTAACCCCGGGTACAGCAACCTCATTGACGAAAAATAGGAGCACTTCATGGAAGAAAAAGATTTGGTCTGGTTGCCCAAAAGCATCGTTGACAAGGTCAAGCAGCTCGACACCGTCGAGGAGGCCGACAAGCTCATCCAGGAATACATCAAAAAGAAAAAGGCCGACTTCAATGATGATCTGGAAAACCTGGATGAGGACGTCCTTCTCTTCAAGAGCGTGTGTCTGAAACATCGTAACGAGCTGAAGAAAGTCTACGATGAACAGTCCGACCTTCTCGACAAGCTCTGGGAGGACTGTGGCGACATGGGCAGCAAGATCCATCGCCACGCCAAGGCCCTCGCCGAAGAGCTGAAACCCATCACGGCCGAAGTGAATGCCCTGAAGACAAGCATCCATGAGGTCAAGAGGCTGCTTGATACGGTCAACTTCTACCCGCCGCACACGCTCATCCAGGTCACCGAGAGCGTTGCCCGCATGGATGCCAGCACAAAAGAACTGCTGCGTGACCTGCTGAATGCCCAGCAAGCAAAACCTGAAACCAAAGGAGACGACGAATGAGTCACTCTGGAACCATCACCTACATCTGGTCCTACGACCACCTCCCGCAATCCTTCCTGGACTTCTGGGAAGACCACTTCCGCTTTCTCGACCCGGGCCTGGACGGCCTGCCTGTGGAGATCGAATACAGCTACTCGGCAGGCTACCCGGCCAAGACCGACGGTCCGCCGGAAAGGTGCTATCCCGGCGAAGACCCGGAAGTCGAGATCAGCAGCCTGCTCGCCACCGTCCCCTACGGCTCCGACGGTGCAAAGTGTGAACA
>CAZIVV010000321.1:0-46908 GCA_964542775.1 uncultured Desulfomonile sp. | reverse complement strand
AACGCTAACAGTCAGGCCACAGATAGAAGCGACGATTTCTGAATAATTGAGAGCCTGAGCGAGGCTGGAATTCAACATGAACGAAAGGGTCAATCCAGCGGCAAGACCAATCACGCCCCCCACCACTTTTTCGACGTCAAGTTTCATCCAGGCGTCGAGCAACATCAGGGTAACATATGAAAGCAGAAGGGAAACACACAAGAAGATCAATAGCATGGTCAGCGACGAGCCGAAAATGCTGAAACCTGCCATACCCCCAAATATAATGTAACAAGCAGTAATGATGATTGAAAGTGTTTTACTTGGAGCCAAAAGCTAGTTCCTGTAGGCGTTTTAGACTTGCGTTACTGTGTATTCCCTAGCAATCTTTTCCCGTGGATTCGTCAGTTTCCGCCCCTTGGTGGAAAATT
This sequence comes from uncultured Desulfomonile sp., assembly GCA_964542775.1. Classification (GTDB taxonomy): domain Bacteria; phylum Desulfobacterota; class Desulfomonilia; order Desulfomonilales; family Desulfomonilaceae; genus CAITZA01. The sequence continues at coordinate 46,498 of CAZIVV010000321.1, read as the reverse complement.
TTGTCAAGCGTCCTTTCGATTTCTTTTTCCTCGGTCCTTTTGGCTATGGAAAGTTCTTTTATCAAAAGGTTGTAGGCCTGATCAAAAAGTCTTCTTTCACCATGTGACAGGTCCTTGGTTTCTTTAAGCAAACTGAGATCACGGTAAACTTCGGCAGCCTGGAATATGCTGCCACTTCTCATTTTCTCCTGATACTCACGATGCCTGCGATTCCAGGTCTGAGAATCCGTTTTCATCCCCCGCCTTTGCAACACTTCGATTATTTGTGGAACTTCTTGCTCGTCTACTATTTTTCTGACACGATTGGATTCTACTTTATCTACAGGAAGCTTGATAACTGGCTTTTCATTGGCGGTCTTGATCTCGGTTTCAAGAATGTAACAAAGCTGGTCTGAATTTCCTATTTTTTCCTTGCTGATATTAACTATTCTGGCGACCCCATGAATTGGATATACAACGACATCTCCGACCTTGAACATCTGCCCAGCTCCCTTCCGAATGTTACCAGTCCCTCGTTCGGCTGAGAAAGTTCTTATTGTGAAACTCTTGGATCTCTTTTTGAACTCTTTGAAATCAAGAGCTTTCGCTCAGCTCTTTGCACTCTCTAACTTGGTTTTTTATCAAAAAGTGGGTAAGATTTAACTTAGCCCTGTCAAGATTATGGAACCATTCCGGTTCCATTTTGAGGCGAGGTTATACAAGTTATAGTAGTTTGTCAACACAAAAGCACAATATGAGGTAAATATGAGCGAACATGTCATCTGCTTTGTAACGTCAAGCAATTTGGAACAAGCTACTGATATCGCGCGATTTCTAGTACAGCACAAGCTTGCGGCGTGTGTGAATCTGATCGATCCGATTAGATCAATCTATCGCTGGAAAGATGAGATTTATGATGAAAAAGAAATACTTATGATTATCAAAACCAGACGCGCGCTATTTGAAAAATTAACTTTTGAAATCAAAAACCTGCATTCATATGAGACGCCGGAGATCATTTGTGTCCCTATTGACAGTGGCTTGCCGGAGTATCTCGCCTGGATTGACGAAAACACTACTAATGCAAAGTAACTTATTGGAAATATTGGAATCTGGAGCTGAGCTGCTTGATATTCGCTTGAGCCACACAGCCATCTTGAATTTAATGAAATATGTCGATTTATTAGGCTCTTGGAATACCAGGATTAATCTGGTTTCTTATAAAAAACCTGAGGATTTGGTAATCCTTCACATACTTGATTCACTGACCTTGTTAAAAGTTATCGATTGCACACAGACTCTCAAGATACTTGATATAGGCACTGGAGCCGGATTACCCGGAATGGTCCTGAAAATTGCAGCAGATCAGCTCGATGTGACCCTGGTAGAAAAAAATGCCAAGAGAGTCCTGTTCCTCAAAGAAACTATTAGAGTTCTAGGGTTAAATAGCATTATAGTAATCAACAGGGATTACGATAGGCTAAAAAACGCCAACCATATTGAGAAGTATGACATGGTTATGTCCAGGGCGTTTAGTTCTGAACCCCATTTTTTCATGAACCTGACTCACTTTGTCAAGGATGGCGGGTCATTCATGGTCATGGGAGGCCCGTCATGGGACAGGGATTTTCTCAAAATTGAAGGTTTTGGGATCACAGCCCACTGGGAAGGGAATTTGCCCCTGTCTGACAAAAGCAGAAAAGTTATCAGATACTCCAGAATAGATTCTTCTCTCTGAGTTTTCCCAATCCGGGCAAATTAAAACATGCTTTCTTGCGCTAATGCCACGTGGCAAAAAAGTTTCTGACCTGAAACCAGAGCCACAAGAGTTCAGAATGGTCTTCTTTATGGTCAGGAGGAACCATGTCGTCTTCTCTATCCCTCAGGGCTTACATCATTCTGCTAATCGGTTTGCTGTTTCTTTTCATTACAACTGTCACAATAGTTCTGGTGAACAGCAACATGCGGGAGCAGGCCATTCTGGAAGCTCAGGCGAAAGCCCGGCTCTTGTTAGACTGTAATCTGGCCACTCACACCTATTTCTCCAAGGATTTAAAACCGAGTCTCTTCAATACCTTAAAACCTTTTACCAACAAAGATTACTTCGACCCGATCTGGATGTCGTCCACATACGCCGTCTCCAAAATGCAGAACTATTTCAGGCATTTCAATTCTGAACCCTACTTTTACAAGGAAGCTTCGGTAGACGCCCGTTCCTCGCATAATGAAGCTGACGACTACGAGAGAACCTTTCTCGGTGAATTACAGAACAATGGCAAGTTAACTCAAAAGTCGGCCATTCGCTCATTTGATGGAAAGCCCTATTTGACGGTAATGCGAAGGGGTGAAGAGATGGATCCTTCGTGTTTGCGTTGCCATTCAACTCCTGATCAGGCTCCTGGAGATCTTGTGGCTCAGTACGGGCCGGAAAAAAGTTTCAACAGGAATGCGCACGACGTCGTTCAGGCTATTTCTATAAGAATTCCTCTGTTTGCGGCCTATGGCAATGCAGATTATTTTTCCTTAAAGCTTTCAGGCTTCCTCATTGCCGCGTTTGCCGCATGTTTCTCGATCCTGTTTGTATTCCTGAAATCATATCTTGTAACCCCTATAGACGCTATAACAAACAAGGCCGTTCTCATAGCGGACAACCCCGAATTGCTGGGAGACCAGATAGAAAGACCCAAGGGGAAAGAACTTGGTTTGCTCGTCGACGCATTCAATAAAATGTCCGCAAATGTCAGGAAGAGCCATGAAAACCTGGAAGAGCAGGTTCAGTTACGCACCGCTGAACTGCTGCGTTCTCAGGACCTGCTCAGGCATGAAATAGTGGAGCGCAAAAAGGCTGAATCAGGTTTACGTGACTCTGAGACTACACTCAGGACACTTCTGGACACGGCCCCCGTAGGAGTAGGTCTTGTTACAGATCGAAAATTTGAATGGACCAACAAGACTCTTCATGAAATGACCGGTTATGAATCGGATGAATTGCACGGACAGAGTTCCCGCATCCTGTATCCTGATGAATCGGAATTTGAGCGTGTAGGATTACTCAAATACAGAGAAATACAGAGAACAGGCAAGGGACAAATTCAGACCCGTTTTTTGACCAAAACAGGAAACTTAATTGACATTCTACTCAAATCATCTGCCGTAAACACCTCCCGTTTATCAGAGGGGGTAGTCTTCACTGCAATGGACATCACAGAATTACAAAACGCTCAGGTGGCTTTAAGAGAAAATGAGGCAAAGTACCGCCTGTTGACCGAGAACATGAAAGATGTCATCTGGAGTTTATCACCGGACCTGGAATACGAGTATGTCAGCCCATCAATAAAAAACCAGCTTGGATATGAGGCCGACGAAGTAACTGGAAAGAAATTCAGCATTTTCGTAACTCCTGCGTTTTGTGCTGAAATTGAAGAAAATTTCCAGAAAAGAATCCTGTCTTTTGTCAAAAACAGGGATCTCTCCAGCATGACGTTCATCCTTGAACAGACGAAAAAAGATGGATCGCTAATATGGAATGAAATAGTCGCAACCCCTATTGTTGATGAAAGTGGTAAGTTGAGTGGTTTCCAGGGTGTCAGCAGGGATATAACTGATCGAAGAAGGGCTGAACAGGAAAAGATCGAAATAGAGAGGCAATTATTACATTCACAAAAACTCGAAAGCCTCGGGATTCTGAGTGGCGGAATAGCTCATGATTTTAACAATCTGCTCACGGTGGTCATGGGCAATCTGCAAATTGCGCTTCAGGATATTGATCCGGACTCTTCGGCAAAACATTTTCTGGAAAGTTCCCTCAAAGCTGCAAGAAAGTCCGCAGACCTTTCGCGTCAGATGCTGGCCTATTCAGGAAAGGGAGTTTTTGAAGTCACCAATGTTAATCTGAGAGACATCGTTATTCAGAATTCACAGATTTTTAGATCAGCCATACCAAAAACAATAAACCTGGAACTTGATCTTGATGACGACACGCCGGACGTGAGAGCTGATTCCGGTCAGATTCAGCAGATAATCATGAATCTCATAACTAACGCCGCCGAGGCTCTTGAAGGAAAAAGCGGAACAATTCGTCTATCCACGGGCCAAAAATACTGTGACAAGGACTTTCTTTCACGCAGTGCGCTTCCTGTCAAACCGCTGCCGCAGATCATGGCATACGTAGAGGTTACCGACAATGGCTGTGGTATGGACCCTGCTATCATGGACCGTATTTTTGATCCATTTTTCACGACGAAGTTCACTGGTCGCGGATTGGGCATGTCGGTCATTCATGGAATAGTCAGGGCGCATGAAGGGGCTATAATAGTCGATAGCAATGAGGGATCTGGAACCACGATTGCTGTCTGCCTGCCCGTCTCAGGAGAAATCACACCAACCACTGTCATGCCATCGACACCCAATAAAGACGGTAATAAAGCTGATCACTTCAGGTTTCCGCATTCTGTATTGATCGTGGACGACGAACCTGCCGTCAATGATTTGATGCGAAAGATCCTCACAAGCATCGGCCTGAATACTGTAAGCGCTTTCAACGGCAAGCAGGCTCTGGATATATTCTCCCAAAATCCGGACTCATTTGACATTGTAATTGTCGACCTTACTATGCCTGAGATGGACGGTGTGGAAACATTTAAAAGAATCAGTGCCATAAAACATGATATTCGGGTTGTCATGTGCAGCGGGTATGATGAACATGCCATAATACGCAAATTTGATCAGGACGAACGACCAAACGCTTTTCTCAAAAAACCTTATGATAATGAGTTGCTAAAAGGTTTGATCCGGGATCTATCTTAAAATCGGCTATTGTTAAGGCCTATTCAATTCTGGCTCCGGGGACCTGCTTTTCGACTCAGAAAATGTTCGAAATCTTTGATTTCATGCTAAATTCTGGTCTGTGGTGTGAACATCTCGTCCAAGGCGTCACTTTCCCGGCTTTTATGGCAGGGCCGCCTGGACTTTTTGCACCACTGTAAGAAAAACTACACAAAAAGAATAGGGATGGAATCGGGCAGAAATTTCTCCAGTCAATGAAGTTCCGGGGAAATGACCTTAATGTTAAGGGTCAATTTAAGAAAGAGAAAAGGGATAAACTTGATAAGTTGTGGGGAACACAGGGTGGGTTTGTTTTACGATTGACCAATCCGGATAAAAATGTTGAGTTCGTGTTGAACCCAAAACATCTTTTAGATAAAAGCAGTGATCATCGAAAGGGACGAGCCTTCAAACGCCTTGTCAACAGCTATGTTGAACAACATCCTGGAAGCGCTCTCGCCTACTTTTGAGAACATCCTGTCCATATACTGATGACTTGGGACAAGTCTCGCTATATCAACATACCCTTCTTCGGAGAGGAGTTTCAAAAGATCTTTCGAATCTGTCTTTTGGCGGTCGTAATTGATTTTGAGACTTCCAGTAATTTCGTTTATTTCTAAGAATTCTATCCCCGGTCTCTCCTTGAGCAACAACGAAATTTCCTTGATCTTCGGCATATTCCTTTTCAGGGATGGAATCTTCAGTCTCAATCTTCCCGGAGTATTATGTATATAGTGGTTCATTTTTTGCTCCAATCTTTGTTTAGCTCTCTGTTAATCTATTCGTATTATTCACTTCCCGGCAACATTTGCCTTTGTTAATTACTATGCGGCCAATGTTAGGTAGAGGTTAAGGCCATATTAATTTTTTAATATAATCCCATTTGGAGATCGAATTTCTGCTTAATTCCGGCCTACAGAAGCTCCACCAACCCGGGAAAATTTCAATACGGGCTCTTGAATCAGATGTCAAAACCCTGTATGCAGGCATGGCTTCGGTGGAAGTGATTGCAGCAGGATTACTGACCTTGGCGCCCTGATTATTGCGCCTGTCTCTTGTGATCGGATTTTTACCAATTCCTCACTTTGTCCTTACCCAATTCTCATGAAGAGGTTTCATGATTACATCCATATTTTAGTAACTATATGCGTTAATGAGGTCTTATTGAAAGATGACCAGTTTTTACCGTGACGATTGTGAAAAGTTGGCTGATTTCCTTATTAACTTGACTCAACACACGGACATTGACAGGGACGAACCAGGACAAATTACCTTCAAGGTGTCACTTTCCGCCTACCACCTGGTAATGAAGGGTATTGACGGGCTCGACCTGTCTGCCGCGCTCCACAGTTTCAGCGGTATAAAAAACTATGAATTCAGCCTCTTCTGGAGAACTCTTCATATTGATTATGATACTTCGATCATTGACAGAAAACTCTGGCGAGACCTGATCAATTCACGCAACAGCCAGTCAGAAAGGCAACAGGTCAAACAGAGTCTCGTGAATTTGTTGAGGGACCATTCAGTATGAATTCGTGGGTGGCGCTGCTTTCGATTCTTCTCTGATAACATCCTCGCTGTTTTGGGAAGCGTCTGCCAAGAACGCCTGCCATAGTTCGAATTGTTAGAAATACGGGGTAACGGTTTTTTAATTTGACTTCACTGTCTTGTGTCATCATTATTTAAAGCCATCACATCTAATGGGCTTTAGTGGCTTGAAAGGAGATTGTAAAATGGCGTTAGCTGACATGATCCCCCGTGGCAATTTGTGGACCGGAGTGGCTGTAGGGGTGGGCCTTCTGGTTGCTCCTGTTGTAGTGCCTGCTCTGGCTGGAGCGGCAAGACCTGTCCTCAAGGCTATTCTCAAGGGTGGCTTCATGCTTTACGAAAGAGGCAGGGAGATGGTAGCTGAAGTTGCTGAATTAACTGAAGATCTGGTTGAGGAAGCCAAGGCGGAAGTAGACGCTGAGCTGACGGCCTCCCGTGAATCCGGTGGGTCATCTCTTGCGGAAGCCTAAATGTCAAAACTTCCACTAGCTACCATATCGCACTTGGTGAAGGGACGTTTGAGGATAAAAGTACCCTCCAGACGCCACGACAAGAGATTTTTTGACTCTGTGTCAGCTCTTTTCCTGAAACATTTCCCCCTAAACAATGTTGAGGTCAACCCATCAACTGCCTCAACGTTGTTTTTGGGAAATGTGCGTCCCAAGGAAATTGTCAAATTTGGCACGAAGCACAAATTGTTTAAACTGGAGACTAACGTTCAGAAGAAACAGACAATTATTGGAAACTTCCGGGAATCTTTCAAAGATGTGGATCGCAGTATAACTAGATTCACAGGTGGCGAGATAAACATAGCCAGTATTATTTTCATGGCTCTCATAGGCCAAGGCATTTATCAGATTGCTAGAGGAAATTTTGCCGGTCCCGCATGGTATACAGCATTCTGGTACGCATTGGGCGTTTATTCCAAGTCAACTCCAGAAGACATTCCTGTTGTAGATTTCCTTGACGAATAATTTAATGACAATGGCTCTTAATAATTCAAAACTCAGGTGATTCCTCTTAACCTCTTTGTCCCGTCATCTAAAGTATTATTGTATTCCTAACTCTTAGCTCATTCAATTTTAACATTATTGATGTGTTCTTATCATTGGCGTTTAGTTTCTTCAGCAGGTCAATTTATTGATACGAACAATCCACAACTCCATCAAGGGACGAGTCAGATTTCACATAGATGGTTTGTACCGGAACGAGGACATGCAATCGTTCCTCACGATGACATTGTCCGGTTTTCACGAAACGCGTGAAGTGTCAGCTAATACGCTGACCGGCAATATTCTGATCATCTATGAGGCTACCTGCAATCCGCGAGTAATCATCATGGCGGTGGAGCAGGCCGTTGCGCACTATGACCAGAACCGGACAGCTTGTCCACGAACAGCGAAGTCGAATGAGAGATCAGGGGCTCTGGTCAAAAGGTATCCTCCTAAAGTTCCAAGACAAAAGGACAGTAGTTCAAGTTCCCCCGGGGATAGCCTCCGGGATTCCTTCCAGTGGTGGAAGAGTGATTTTCAGACCGCGCTGAATTTTTTTGGATCTTCACCAGAGCTGGGCTTGAACCAAAGTCTGGTGGAAAAGAACCGGACCAATTTCGGTGTCAATTCGATGCCTGTGAACGCGGTCAGGTCGAAACTTGGCATATTGCTTGACCAGTTTACTTCGCTACCGATCATTCTTCTGGGAGTAGGCGCTGCTTTATCCGCTGTGACTGGGGGTCTGCTGGATGCCGCTGTAATAGTCGGGGTGATCCTTATCAACGGCGCTATCGGATACGTCACCGAAAGTGAAACTGAAAAGACGATCAATTCGCTCAAAAAACTGGTCAGACCTGTTGCCGAAGTTCTCCGGAATGGCAATCAACTGTCTCTTGGGGCTGATGAAGTAGTGTGCGGTGACATCCTGATTCTGAAACCTGGCTACTTTGTGGCCGCTGACGCCCGTTTGATAGACTGTGAGCATTTGTCTGTGGATGAGTCCATCCTCACAGGTGAAAGCCTGCCGTCCAACAAGGGCGTTGGAATAATAGATATAGACATCGTGCCTATTGGTGAGAGGCATAATATTGTTTTTGCGGGGTCAAGGATTAGCGGCGGTCAGGGAAAGGCTGTTGTCATATCTGTAGGAGTGATGACCGAAATAGGTAGAATTGCTTCACTTGTCACCGATGCCGAATCTCCCGAAACACCGATTGAAAAGCAGTTAACAGTAGTCGGCAACCAGCTGACGGGGCTGTCAGCAATGGTGTGCGCGTTTGTATTCCTTATGGGCTTGCTCAGGGGCGCCGGATTGATTGAAATGCTGAAAATGGGCATCTCTCTCGCGGTAGCCGCTGTCCCGGAGGGTTTGCCGGCGGTTGCCACCACTACTCTGGCTCTTGGTGTCAAGAATATGAGACTGCACGGAGTTCTGGTCCGAAATCTGGATTCTGTGTGTGCGATAGGTTCTGTGCAAACCATCTGTTTTGACAAAACAGGAACTGTCACTCTGAACCAGATGACCGTCACCCAGTTGTATACCGGTCAAACTTTTCTGGCTTCCAGGAACGGCTTACTTTCCAGCAACGGCTCGGCAGTCAGCCCCTATGCAAATGAAGAACTTTTGAGGCTTCTTCATGTAGGATTATTATGCAGTGAAACACAGCTGGAGAGCAACAACGGGAATTTTATCCTGAATGGTTCTCCAACGGAGAATGCCCTGGTCAATCTCGCTATATCGGTAGGCGTTGATGTAAATTCAGTGCGAAGCATGCATCCAATGGTCCAGAAAAGCTACAGGGCTGAAAATCAGCTTTACATGCGTACAGTTCATGAGACCGATTCCGGGGAATACCTGGTAGCTATTAAGGGTAGCCCTCTGGAAGTCCTTGCCAACTGCAACGGCTATGTCAAGGATGGGGAGCTACTGGGGCTGGATGAAGATATCAAAGATGAGATTGAATGGGCCAATGAGCGCATGGCTGGTCAATCATTGAGAGTTTTGGGACTTGCCTATTTTTATACGGACGAATGCTGTTCCAATAATTCCAACGGTCATTGGGTCTGGCTGGGCCTTGTAGGAATGGAGGATCCTGTCAGAGATGGTGTAAAAGGTTCAATAGGCCAACTTCAGGCCGCTGGGCTTGATACGGTAATGATCACTGGCGATCAGGGGCCTACCGCCTTCGCTGTTGGCAGAGAGCTCGACCTGAGCCAGGGTGAGGCGTTGGAAATAGTTGACGCTGCAAACATGTCATCTAATGATCCGGATCTAATGAAAGCGCTGTGCAAAAAGGCAAATGTCTTCTCTCGGGTGAGTCCGTCTGACAAGCTCCAGATCGTCAGGGCTCTACAGGGCTCGGGTAAGGTCGTGGCTGTCGCTGGTGACGGGATCAACGATGGACCGGCTCTCAAGGCCGCTGACATTGGGATAGCGATGGGCGCCACGGGAACCGATGTGGCCAGGGAGGTCGCTGACATCGTGCTGGAGCACGATGATCTCGAAACGTTGATCATAGCACTGAGCGACGGACGGACCATTTATAACAACATTAGAAAAGCGCTTCATTATCTTTTAGCCACTAATTTCAGCGAGATAGTGGTCATGGCTTCATCGGCTTCACTGGGTATGGGTTATCCGCTTTCCTCAATACAGTTACTCTGGATAAATTTGATATCCGATGTTTTGCCCGGTCTGGCGCTCGCAATGGAGCCACCGGAACCTGATGTGCTGTCGCGAAAACCAAGGAGACCTGACGAGCCTATAGTTACCAATGACGACTACAGGGAAATTGCATTTGAAGCCGGAATGATGAGTCTGGCAACTCTGATGTCTTACGGGTACGGCATTGCAAAATACGGCATAGGACCTGCTGCAAATGTTTTTTCGTTCCAGACGCTCACTACGACTCAAATTCTTCATGCTTTGTCATGCAGGTCTAAAAGTCACAGTGTTTTTCAGAAAAGTGACCGCCCCGCCAATCATTACCTCAATGTGGCTGTTGTCGGCTCGTTGGCCATGCAGGGACTTACTTTGCTGGTTCCGGGATTACGGGGTCTGCTTGGGTTGACACCTGTTTCTTTTGTGGATATTGCTGTCATGGGCGTGTCTTCTACTCTGCCTTTTATTATTAATGAGACCAGAAAACTGCATTCAATGAGGTCATCAAAATGAAAAGAGAATTTGTACACACCTCTGAATCTGTAACCGACGGGCATCCAGATAAACTCTGTGATCAGATCAGTGACGCCATTGTTGACAGGTTTTTTGAGTCAGACCCAAAATCACGCATAATTGCCGAGTGCGCTGTATCGTCAGCTATAGTCTTCATAGCCGCCCGTTTCTGGTCTAATGCCAAGATAGATTTTCCGAACGTAGCCAGGAAAGTGATAAGAAAAATAGGCTACATGCATGATGAATTCAGTTACCTGACATGCAGTATTCTAACCAGCCTCAAAGAGATGACCCCTGACCAGAATTTTCTCTTTGATGAAACTAACCTGAACGATGAAACCATCGACATGATCCCATCGACTGATCAGGTCACGATATTTGGCTTTGCCTGTAATCAGACCCCGGAATTGATGCCTCTTCCCATCAGCCTGGCGCATAAACTGGCCAGAAGACTTACAGATGTCCGTCTGAAAGGGTTACTGCCGTATTTGGCGCCAGATGGAACTACTCAGGTTGGCGTTGAGTACAAGACCGGGATTCCATTTCGCATTCACAGCCTTACCATAAACGCCTCCCAGATTCAGAGGTCTACGCCTACCCAGCAAGTGCTGCGTGATGACATCCTGGATGTAATTGTAAACGAGGTGTTCAAGGATCAGGAGATCAAACCCGATTCTAATACGCGTTTCTTCATCAACCCCTATGGGGCGTTAAAGCTTGGAGGCCCATCGGCGCATTCTGGCTTGACCGGGAGAAAAAACGCCATGGATACCTACGGAGGCTATTCTAGAAACAGCGGGGCAGCGCTCAGCGGAAAGGATCCTCTCAGAATAGACCGTGTAGGCGCTTATGCCGCAAGATATGCGGCCAAAAATGTAGTTGCCGCTGGATTGGCTGACGAGTGTGAGGTTCAGTTGAGTTACTCCACAGGACTTGCAAAACCTGTCAGCATTCAGATCGAATCACGGGGAACTGGAAAAATTGAGGATGAAGAAATATCACGTCGCGTCCAGCGCTGCTTTGATTTCCGGCTCGGCGCAATTATCAGGGATTTTCGTTTACGTCAGCTTCCCTCAATGAACAGAGGTGGTTTTTATAGAAAACTGGCTTCATTCGGGCATTTTGGACGGCTCGACATGCCTCTGCCATGGGAGGCTACTGACAAAACGGAAGTTTTGCTTGCCTATTAATACTATTTACTGGCACTGATCAATTCTAGTCAAAATCTCTTAGTGGACTAACTCACACCTAACATCGCCAGGTTTAATCTCTAACTACGTCTGTGACCTGTCGGTAATTAGACCACAGGTTTACGAATTGTGGCCAGGTCTTGCCGACTTGTGCTTCTTTTGGGAAAACCCGTTGGCAGGACTCTGAAATTTCATGCCGATTGGTGACTCTTTACTGAGTTTCACGCAGATGTTTGGGAGACAAACACTTTGAGATCCCTGATGAAAAGTAAAACCTACTTCAGAAATAGCGCAGATCAACTAAGCATAGAGGAAATCAGAAAGTCAATGGGTCTGCCTGGCCTACGCGCCAGAAATTTTCTCGAATCCCTGCCATTTTCTGCCAATGACATTACGGCCGGATCTGAAAATGAACTTCAGGCGGCGGTAACAGGCAAAAAATGTGACGTTGACCTGGCCATCACAATAGAGACCTCTAATTATTTCGGCAATATTATCAAAAGAGTCACAACCGGTGATTCATCCAGAAAGGTGATGACCGGTCTCGAGAATTATCTGGAGACAAACTCATCGAATGTTTGGGAAAATAGTTGGGTTCGTTTTCCTCTGGACTGCCTTGGTGATTTCTCAAAATCGGTGCTAAATGCAGATTTGCTTGCAAACAGGAACAACCCAATGGGGGCAAAACGATCGGACTGCGACAAATTTTTCTGTGAGCATGAGGCTTCCCGATTCGTACGGGCTCCAATCAGCTATTTGATTAAACTTGCCTTGGCGGATGTAATTGGTTGTGAGACCAATCCAGACAACGTCTTTTCTGAGACTGGAAAGAAAATGATGGAGCATTTTCTCAGCGACAACACTTCTCCGGAAACATTCTCTTTCCATGTAGTGAGATCAAGGCCGGGCTCATCCATAGGGAATCTGTTGGCAAACGAAACCTTGCGGCGGAATACCGTTACTCAGTTGCTTATATCGTACGCCAACAAAAAATTCAGACTCGAAGAATTCGGTCAAAGCGCTTCAGTTTATTTTTCGCCTCATCCCCCTGTGCGTCAGAGACAACTAAATGATTGTATTTCCGACTCATTTTACAGAGAGCTGTTCATGAGTCCCTGCCTTTCGGGCTGGGATGACGGAGAGACCAAGCACAGTTACATGGGCCTTTGCCATCAAATGATGAGCCGCAGTCAATTGAACGCTGTGGCCAAGATGAGGGAGGCCGGGATTATAACAAGGAACCTCGTCGTCCTACCTACTGTCTCGAACATCAGCCTGGCCAACAACGGCGCTCACATCAGTTTAGGCAGCGTCAAACTCACCTCCTATTATGGACAAATCAAAACAAATTCGGGAAATCCTGCGGAGAAACTTCTTGGGGATTTGGCCATAAAAATCATTGAACACTTTCTGCCCCTATTCGTTGGGACGTATAGCGCCGCCCCGTACAGGATTGATTATTCGGAATTTCATCCCGAGAGGGTCTTAGGGTTCCTGCCTCATGAACTGGACTATACTCACCTCAGAATGCTGTGGCGACGTTGGAAAAAAAAGGCCTCTATTTCTGTTTTTGGTCAACCTGTTACTCCTTTCGGAATAAAGCGTCTCGACAATGCTGTTAGTTCAGCTTTCAGGGCCAAAGGTGATTTCATTCCTGATTTCAGGCTGATCGACTACCTGGTCAGTTTGATGAGCACTGACAGAAGCCCGGCTCTGGATGGCAAGACGGGAAATGATGAGAGACTCAAAAGAGACCTTGAACATCTCGGGGTCTTTGATAGACGGATGTCGCTATATCTCCTCTACAGGCTGAGGGAAATTTCCCGCTATGGATATTCAGGATTTGAAGGCAGACACTACAGTCTGTTTGAGAACATCAGCGACGATATGGCTCAAGCCACCAATCTTCAGGCTGTGATCACAGCTATGGCTTTCAAATATATTTTTGAGGGGCGTATCAATCACAACAGAATACCGGATGATCCTTTCATAGAGAGTGAGCGCAGACAGATATTTTTCTGCGTTGCTATAGGTATCCCTACTTTCTACGTCAAAGAAAACACATCGAACCAGTTTCTTGCTGAACTGGTAAAAAAAACCGGATACTTACGCTACAGCAGACGGTATAGCGGCTACATAAGGGTCTTGACCAGCGAATACCTCAAGGCGCTTCACAGGACTATTCTAGATGAGGGCGCAGAGATAATTGAAATGATGAACATTCGTGATCAGATCGATGAACTCGAACTACGCCTTGAATCCCCTCAGAGACACTCGGCCCTTGGAAAAATTACAAATGGAATATTAACGGAACTGGGAACCGCGAATCCCCTGAACTCATCAGCCAGCGAGTTCAACCAGGCGGCTGAGAATTACTACCGAAACACATTGAGAAAAAAGTGTTTAAGAGAAGGACTGGATAGGGCGCAGGCTGAAATGGCCGCATTGGATTCGCGCTCAGATCAACTGGACCCGAGGATTAAGACTGCTTTGACAGCTCTTGCTGCAGAGATCTCACCAATCCAGTTTCTTTCGGCAGTCAAGGAACAGGCCATCAATGAAAGAATTTCGTTAAACGACCTCAGGAAGTTAATAAACCTCATCGTGCTGCTTGAAACAAATGATGTTTATGAGTCACAGAATAAATTCACAATGGACGGCAATAGGGAAAATGCTGGCAAATCAATACATAGCAAGAAATACGGGACGTCCTGAAAATGAACGGCTTGTCGGAGACGCAATCATCAATGCCCTTTATGCTAATGAACTGAAATATTCATGTTTGCTCCATTCCGTTGTGGCAAGCCCATATTTCTCGAGCCTGTTGGCTTTCCTGAATTATGATTTTCCGTTAACCCGTTCGACGAGGAAGAGTCTGGAACTCATGGGAGCTGATTTTTCAGAATGCGTCGAAGCGGTGGACAAGTTGAAGTCGCTCAGGTCAATTTTTGAGCGCAAAATACGTTACTGGGAAATCAGGCCCATGCCGGAGGATGAAAGAGCAGTTCTTTCTCCATCTGATTCCAGAGTCTTGTTGGGGGCTCTAGAAAATAATTCACTATTTTTTCTGAAAGACAAGTTTTTCAGTTTTGATGAGTTGCTAGGCGGCCCTACAAAGCATTGGAAGAGATGTTTTGATGATGGTCTATTCGCTATCTTCCGGCTCACCCCTGAAAAATACCACTACAATCACACTCCCGTTTCAGGAACTGTTCTTGATTTTTATGAACTGGACGGTCTTTACAACCCATGTAATCCAAGCGCTACAGTCAGACTTGTTGATCCTTACTCCAAAAACAAAAGGGTCATCACCATCATAGATACTGATGTGACTGGAGGAACAGGTGTCGGTCTGGTTGCCATGGTCGAAGTTGTCGCTCTCATGATTGGTCAGATAGTGCAGGTCTATAGCGAAACCGGATATGACGATCCTTCTTCTGTGCTTCCGGGAATGTTCCTCAAGAAGGGCGCTCCGAAAAGTCTGTTCCGGCCAGGAAGTAGCACCGTAGCGCTCATTTTTCAGCACGGAAGGGTAAAATTTGCCTCCGACCTGGTCTCCAATCAGAAGCGCAAGGACGTTCACAGTCGTTTCTCGTTGGGATTTGGTCAGTCGCTCGTTGAGACAGACTTAAAGGTGCGATCACTGATAGCCCTTAGGACAGGGTGAGACTGACAACTGCTGAAATCAAGAATGACGCTTTTGTATCAAAAGTTGAATATCATATAGAGGATGGATACTTTGTGATGATTTTACCGCTTTTCATTGCTGCGCTAGCTCTTCTTTTTATGGGACTGTTATTCTGGTCATTCAGGAATTTGCCCAAGGAAGGATGGCAGATCCTCGCATGTGTTCCCATATCCAAACTGGAATCCGGAATGTGGAAAGGAGTCGCCCTGACTTACTACGGGCTCTTTGCAGCTTCATCGGTAGCTGTATCGGTCATTCTGTTTTTCGTGATGATGGGCTCAATTTCGGTGACTCCTCTGAAAACGGCAATATTCGCTTTTTCAATAATTTTTGCTTGCTTACCGTTTTCACGGTTATTAGCCAGACTAATAGAAGACAAACAGAACACCCTCACCATTGGCGGAGCCTCTTTTGCAGCCATAGTAACTGTCCCTGCCGCCATCATGGTGATAAACCACTTCGCCGGTACAAATGACAACGACCCTGTTTTCCCCATCATCCCAACCTTGGGAGCGCTTTCAGTATCTTACACCATTGGCGAGGGCCTTGGACGATTGGCATGCATCAGTTTCGGATGCTGTTACGGGAAGAGATTGAGCGAATGCGGACAGCTTACGCAGAGGCTTTTTTCACGATACAATTTTGTTTTTTCTGGAGAGACCAAAAAAATTGCTTATGAGAGCTGTTCTCAACGGGTTCCGGTTGTTCCTGTCCAAGCTATTACGGCAAGTCTGTATGTTGCAGCGGGACTTATCGGTCTGTATGTTTGGTTGTCAGATTACCAGACTATGGCCCTTGGTCTGACTATAGTGGTAACACAGGGCTGGAGATTTCTCTCCGAATTCCTGCGCTCTGACTTTAGGGGGTTCAGACAGATTTCCGCTTACCAGATCATGGCGTTGATGGCCATCGCCTACACTCTACTGATTGTGTCGATGATTCCCACAGGATCATCCGCCAGTGTCGATCTGTTAAAAGGTTTTTATTGCTGTCTTGATCCTATTGTAATTTTTGTGATCCAGTTTTTGTCATTGATTGTATTTTTGTTTACGGGTGTAAGCTCAGTTATTGGATCAAAAATGTCATTTTTCGTTCACAAAGACAGAGTCTGAACATAATCTGCTTTTCAGCATCCGTGACATTGCCTCATGTGACATCTGCCACCTGTTACTCCGTTCTGGCAAGTCGGAGCGCCCATATAAGCGCAAGTATCGACTGACAGATAAAACAGATTTCTAACGCAAACTTATTAAAAGGATAACCTTCTGGCGCCAATGATGTGGTTCTCATGCGCTATTGCCGCGCAATCACTCAGTAAGAAGATAATCCTTAATTATTCTTCGTGAAGATCTAACCCAGGGAGGACATCATTATGGTTCAAAATTCGTGTAAAGGTGGCGCTCTTGTCGCCACTGTGCTGATCTTGCTCACTTTAATGGTTTTCACTGGACCAGTATGCGCTGAGTCGCTCAGACTTACAGGATCTGGAGCGAGCTTTCCCTTTCCCCTCTACGCTACATGGTTCAAAACTTTCAACAAGGCTAATCCTGAAGTCCTGATTGATTATCAGGCCAAAGGGAGCGGAGCGGGGATCAAGGATTTCATAAATCACACGGTTGATTTTGCCGCTAGTGACGCAGCAATAAGCGATGAAGACGCAGCTAAGGTCAAGGAAGGCGTCCAATTGTTGCCCATGACGGCCGGAACAATTGTTCTGGCCTACAATATTCCTGGAGTAGGCCCCGGCCTTAAACTCAGCAGAGAAGCTTATGTCGACATTTTTCTCGGCAAAATAACAAAATGGAATGACGCCAGAATAGCCAAAACCAATCCTGGTGTGAAACTTCCTGATCTTGAAATCACTGTTGTTCGTCGAGCTGACAGCAGTGGCACAACTTATGTTTTCACACAGCATTTGAGCGCGATCAGCCCAACATGGAAGAGTGGCCCCGGATTTGGCACAACCGTAACCTGGCCCGCTAGTGACAAAATTGTTGCGGCCCCTAAAAATGACGGCGTTACGGCTACCATCAAGCAAACCCCAGGCGCTATCGGTTATGTCGAATATACTTTTGCCCACCTGGCTAAAGTTAACACAGCGGCTCTTGAGAACAAGGCTGGCAAGTTTGTAGTTGCCAACGATGACTCCGGCGCAGCCTCTCTGGCTAATGCAAAGATACCCGCCGACATGAAGGTCTGGCTGCCTGATCCTGAGGGTGACGCATCATATCCAATCGCCACTTATACCTGGCTGATGTGCTACAAGAAATATGAAGACCCCAAGAAAGCTGAAGCCTTACGGAAGGTTATAGACTGGTGCCTGACTGAAGGTCAGAAAATGAGTGGCAAGCTTGGCTACATTCCTTTGCCCGAAAATGTGGTCAAGGTGGTAAAGGAAGCGGCCCAGAATATTAAATAGTCTTTTAATTGATATTGTCTTTAGCCGGATGCCGGACTCAAGTTCTTTTAATTTAACGTATGTTATTTTATCGGGTTGTGGTGGCCAATCGCCACCACCCCACATGGTGATCTTAAATGTTTTCTAGTAACGGAGAAACAATTCAACTGCAGAATGACTCCATATCCTCTCCACCCACGGGAAGAGAGGTGTTGGTCGATAAGATATTTCGTGGATTGACACTGACTTGCGCCTGCTCGATTGTGCTGCTGGTAATTTTCATTCTGTTAGAGATCGGCGGTAAGGCCCTACCTGCTATTGGCCAGCATGGGACAAGCTTTCTGACCACAACTACCTGGGACGTAAACAACGGTATCTTTGGAGTTCTGCCTGAAATATGGGGTACCCTTTATAGTTCTTTGGTAGCGCTTTTAATTGGTGGTTTTTTTGGCGTCACCATGGCTATTTTTTTAACCCAGGACTTTCTGCCTCACAAGCTGCAGATACTATTCAAAAACGTGGTTGAACTCTTGGCCGCTATTCCCAGCGTTGTTTACGGACTCTGGGGAATTTTTGTGCTCATCCCTATCATCCGGCCGGTTTGTGAGTCATTGAACAGTCATTTGGGATGGATTCCCTTTTTCTCAACAACCTTTTCAGGACCAGGAATGCTACCTGCGGCCCTAGTCCTTTCCATCATGATATTGCCCACTGTAGCAGCCATTTCACAGGACGCTCTCCTGGCCATCCCCTACAAGACAAAAGAAGCTGCTTACGGAATGGGCGCTACCCGATGGGAAGCCATCCTGAGAGTCATGCTTCCAACCGCCTCAAATGGGATTTTTGGCGCTCTGGTCTTGGGGCTTGGTCGCGCGTTAGGCGAAACCATGGCCCTGGCCATGTTGGTCGGTAATTCAAATCAGATCTCCCTTTCACTTTTCTCTCCTGCAAATACACTGGCGGCCCTTCTCGCTCTCAATTTTCCTGAGGCTGGAAGGAAAGAAACCCAGGTCTTGATGTTTGCGGCAATCATTCTCTTGGTCATCACCCTTTTAGTCAATATAATCGGACAGATAATTATTACATACGCCAACTCTTCCAGAGGTGTACGCTAATGAACCAGACCGGAATTAGTTCTTCAGCTGTGGCTGGAAATGTTGTTCTGCCTGATCTAAAGCGATCCATGCTTGGTCGGAGAAGTATGGTAAACACTATTTTGAGCGTCGGCGCATGGGCCAGCGCCATTTTTGCCTGCATTCCACTTTTCTCGGTATTGATAATGTTGATATTGCGTGGTGGCTCAAAACTCAGCCTGGACCTTTTTACGGAACTACCCCCAACCGCGTTTGAAATTGGAGGCGGATTTGGAAATGCCATACTGGGAACCGTAGTAATGGTTGGGCTGGGCTCCCTGATCAGCGTTCCTGTCGGCATTTTTGCGGCTGTTTTCCTGGCCGAGTTTGGTCCACACCACAAGATATCAGAAATAACCCGTTTTTGCGCCAAGACGCTCACCGGTCTTCCATCGATTCTTGCCGGTGTTTTCGCATACGCTGCAGTAGTCCTTGTCACCGGAACATATTCGGCGCCTGCCGGAGGCATAGCCCTGGCTTTGCTCATGGTTCCCACGGTAATTCTTACAGCTGAGGAATCCATGAAAATGGTTCCGAAAATTATGAAGGACGCTGCTGTTGGCATGGGATGCACCAGGAGTCAGGTAGTATGGAAAGTCGTTATGCCTACCGCCATGCCAGGAATGATAACAGGTGTCATTTTGGCGGTAGCCAGAGCCGCCGGAGAAACCGCCCCTTTATTATTTACTGCTTTGTTCAGCAATTTCTGGCTATTGCAAGGCGGTTCCTTGCAATTTATGCAGCCCACAGCCTCGCTTGCCGTCCTTATTTACAATTTTTCCGGCATGCCCTTTGAAAATCAAATTGAACTGGCTTGGGCTGCCTCTCTGGTCCTCGTCTTTATTGTGTTGGTCCTCAATCTCGTAAGCAGAGCTATAAGTATCAGAAAATTTTAGGAGAACAATAATGTCTGCCGTAGCAGAATTCAAGATGAATGGTTTTGGCGATCAGTCTCTCTCGCTTGATCCCGCGATTGATTGCAAGATTGATGAACTTTATTATGGTGATTTTCTAGCCGTTCGGGATGCCTGTATACCTATAGAGCCCAATAAAATCACCGCATTTATAGGCCCTTCCGGTTGTGGAAAAAGTACAGTTCTCAGGAGTCTTAACCGTATGAATGACCTGATCAGGACCTTTCGTTTTAAGGGACATGTTCTGTTTCAGGGACAGGATATCTACGCTGCGGATGTGGATCCTGTGGCAGTGAGGCGTCACATCGGAATGGTTTTTCAGCAGCCGAATCCCTTTTCAATGAGTATATATGAAAATGTGGCTTTTGGCCTTCGTTTAAATCGCTTCAAAGGCGACCTCAATGACAGCGTGGAAAACGCTCTTCAGCGGGCGGGTCTCTGGAATGAAGTAAAGGAGAAACTGAAAAATAATGGCCTCTCCCTGTCAGGTGGACAGCAGCAACGACTTTGTATCGCCAGAGCTATTGCCACTGAGCCTTCTGTCCTTCTTATGGATGAACCCTGTTCGGCTCTCGATCCTATCGCTACCCGTACCGTTGAACAGCTCATGCTCGAATTGAAAGAAAAATATACCATAGCCATAGTCACTCACAACATGCAGCAAGCAATGCGGGTAGCCGACAAATGCGCTTTTCTGGCAGTTGACATTTCGAGAAACGGGAGGACCGGTTACCTGGTTGAATACGGCGTGACCCAACAAATATTTGAGGCCCCCAGAGAACAGTTGACCAAAGAATACGTTAGAGGTGAATTCAGCTAATACATGGGGAAATCTCAATGAATGCAAAAAGAATAGTCCTGCTAACTCTTATTGGATTGTTTGCCTGCTGTGTGTGTTCCTGCAACGATCAGAGGGCTGCTGATAAAAAAGAAGGTGTCGTCATATCAGGCGCTGGGGCTTCCTTTCCAGCGCCCCTTTACTCGAACTGGATTGAGAAATTTTCGGATTTAGATCCGAATGTGAGGATTTCCTACGCTGCTGTTGGCAGTGGTGAGGGAATAAGGCGTTTCACAAGCGGTGATGTAGATTTTGGGGCAAGCGATGCGGCAATGACCGATGCGGAGATGAAAATGGTTGAGCGTGGCGTCAAACTAATTCCTGCTACCGCCGGAATAATTGTGCTTGCTTACAACCTTCCCGGATTAAACGGTGATCTCAAATTGTCCAGGTCTGTCTACCTCGACATCTTTACAGGAAAAATCAAACACTGGAATGACGCGCGCATTATGGAGCTCAATCATGGCTTGAATTTGCCAAACTCGGAAATAATGCTGGTTGTTCGTCACGATTCGAGCGGGACGACCTACGCTTTCACCAATCATTTGGCTTCCATAAGCAAAGCAGACCCAGTGAATCATCTGAAAGCGACCAAGCTGATGGTCTGGCCTAAAAACTCAATGCTTGCTAATGGCAACGAGGGGGTGGCCGGTCGGATCAGGATGACTCATGGTTCAATAGGTTATGTTGAATATGGATTTGCCCCACGGGCCGGTTTAAAAATGGCTGTTCTCGAAAACAAGGCGAACAATTTTGTGAAACCGTCGCCAACTAGTGGACGAGATAGCCTTGCCAACACTGTTTCAGTTATGCCTGAAAATCTGCGACTTTTTATCCCAGACCCTGACGGAGCCGATTCTTATCCGATAGTCACTTATAGCTGGCTCTTGTTGTTTAGCAAATATTCCGATTCAAACAAACTGTCTGCACTGAAAAAGTTTGTCAAATGGGCGCTAAAAGATGGCCAGCAATATAGCGATGAATGGGGATTTTGCATGCTACCGGAGGCTGTAGTTCATAAAGCATTGAGCGCTGTTGAATCCATACAGTGACAATGAAACAGGTTTTTTGTTGAACATTCGAATCAATCAGATTTTTCGGGATTTTTCATGAAATCACAAAGGAAATATTCATGGAGCATATATTCAAGGGTAAAGAGCGACAGTGGGCAAAGGTAATAGCCATGACGTGGGTGGATGAAGATTTCAAGAGGAGATTGCTTGAGGATCCACTGTCAGTTCTCAAAGATCACGGGATTGAATTTCCCGCCGGTTTGAAAATTAAAATGATAGAAGGCAAAATCGGCGAAATAAACGTAACATTACCTCCAAAACCTGATAGCGCAGAAGGAACCTCAGGAGATCTTGAGAAAAAACTTAACGCTCCCCCCCCATTCTGGCCATATTTCAGGGCCTGATCCACATTCAGATTCTGGGCTATGATCAAAGATCCTGCCGTGTTCATGGTCCAGACGATCTTTATCCTTCCATTTTAATCAAGCCTGCTGTCCATTGGATGACCTGTCCATTTCTACAAAATTTTTGGTCACTTTTTACAAATGTTCTTGACATTATGTCCCAGCGCATCATTCTTTGAGACGTCTCAAGAAATCAGGGAACGTTCTAAACCCCAGGAAGACTCTACAAAACTAAAACGTCCTGTTGTTGGTTTTTCCCTTAGCCCATACCAGTAAACGATGGAACTGGTCTTTTTACAATAACTGTTCGCATTGGTTCATAACCACCATGAAATGCTTGCTTCGATTAAAGAGAACATACTTTACGGGACATCATGAGGAGCCCGGATCCATTCTGTTTTTAGTTACCACGGGCTTGAGCCGGAATTTCATGGCCTATCCAGGTCCTGGTGTCATTAAAGGTTCAAAATGACTGAAAATGATAATATTCCTGTGATATTGGTTGTAGATGACCATTTGCCTACTCTACAGGGCTTGTCAAGAATACTCAGGACAGCCGGTTATGTAATCCTGGAAGCAGATTGTGGCCATGATTGTCTGCGCTTGGCGGCCGAGCGAATGCCTGACCTGATTCTTTTGGATGTGGTTATGCCCGACATCGATGGTCGTGAAGTATGTCGGCGAATCAAGTCTGACCAGTCGCTTTCATCTATTTATGTGGTTTTGTTTTCCAGTCTGGAATTCAGTTCTGAAACCCAGGCTGAGGAACTTGAATCCGGGGCTGACGGATTTATTGTAAGACCATTTTCCAACCGGGAACTTCTGGCAAGAGTCAAGGCTTTGCTCAGACTCAAAAAAACGGAAAAGGAGTTAAAGGAGAGCCGGGAGCTGCTGTCTCTTGCAATCAAAGGTTCCGGACTGGCCTTGTGGGATTGGTGGATAGAGACCGGAAAGACTGTATTCAACGAACGCTGGGCGGAAATCATTGGTTACACACTTGATGAGCTTGGTCCAACACACTATTCAACCTGGGTTCGTTTCGTACACCCTGATGATCTGAAAACATCAGAAAATCTGCTTCAAAAGGTATTTGAAGGGAAACTTTCCCACTACGAACTCGAAGTCCGGATGAAACACAAGGATGGCCACTGGATATGGGCATTGGATCGAGGAAAGGTCACCCAGTGGGACAAAAACGGAAAACCCATCCGGATGACGGGGACTCATCTGGACATCACTGAACGAAAAAAAGTCGAAGAGGATATCCAGTTAAAGCAATCTTACCTGCGGGCAATAATCGAAAATCAGCCTGGCCTGGTTTGGCTGAAGGATGAAAGCAGTCGTTTTCTGACAGTCAACACAGCGTTTGCCTTATCGTGCGGAAAAAATAACCCTGAAGAGCTTGTAGGTTTAACGGACTTTGATGTCTGGCCTTCAGACCTGGCTCAGCAGTATCGCTCCGATGATGAGAAGGTTATTAAGAGCCGGCGAGAATATATGACTGAAGAACCAGTTTTCGAAAAAGGCACGATCACCTGGTTTGAAACCTTTAAAATGCCCGTGATAAATGCCGAAGGTGATGTTATCGGAACAACAGGATACGCTCGCGATATTACTGAACGTCAGCTAACCAATCAAGCTCTGAAGCACAGAGACACCCTTCTCACACAGGTTTCCCTGGCCACTCAAGTCCTGATAATAGACAAGGACATATCATCAGCCGTACCAAGGGCCCTGGAGATCATAGGAAAAGCGTCAGGGCATGACCGAGTCAATTTGTTCGAATGTCATGTTGATCCACAGACAGCTGAGAATGTTGCCAGTTTACGTTATCAGTGGGTCAAGCCTGGAATAGGCGCACAACTGAATAACCCAGAACTGCAATTTCTATCCCTGGACCGTCTTTTACCCGGTTGGTTCGACACCTTGGTCAGAAATAAATCTATTTCGGGGTCAGTTGGCCAGTTTTCCGAGGCCGAACAGTCTTTACTGAGATATCACGGCATAGTTTCCATGCTTGTAGAGCCCGTCAACGTAGATGGACGTCTTTGGGGTTTTGTGGCTTTCGATAATTGCTCTACCGAACATGAATGGGGCGACAGTGAATTGGCCATTCTGAAATCTTTGGCCTCTTCTCTTGGGGCTGCCCTTTCCAGGGGATTCTCCGAGGAGTCGCTTCGCTTGAGTCGAGAGCAGTTTGCTCTGGCAGTTCATGGATCCAACGACGGAATATGGGACTGGAATCTGAGGGATAACAGTCTGTATCTATCCGAGAGGTGGAAAGAACAACTCGGTTACCGGGATGACGAACTTAAGAATTCGTTAGAAACATTTACAAACATGATCCATCCCGATGACAGGACTCGAATCCATGAATATATTGATCACTATCTCTCTGGCGGCACAGACAAGTATAGAATTGAATTCCGGATGAAGCACAAAAACGGTGATTGGCGCTGGATACTGGCTCGAGGAGCCGCAGTGCTTGATCAGTCGGGAAAACCGGTGAGGATGGCCGGCTCTCACACCGACATCACTGAACGAAAGCAGGCTGAGGAAGTGCGTGAGAGGCTTCAGGATCAGTTACTTCAGGCTCAGAAAATAGAATCTGTCGCAACCCTGGCTGGTGGCGTCGCCCATGAGTTCAACAACATCCTCCAGGTAATTCTCGGATACTGTCAGCTAGCCATGGATTCCAAAGATCTCACCGACTATCATAAAACCACGCTGCTCAGGATCTCGGAGGCCGGCAAAAAAGCCGCCGACCTGGTGAGACGACTACTTGTGTTTGTGAGTCATGTTGATATCAGAGCGGTCCCCATTGATCTCAACAAACACATAATTGGCATGAAAAAAATGTTTCAGGTGAGCATACCTCGTCAGATTGGACTAAAGATCCTACTTGCCGAAAATCTTTCCTGGATAAACGCTGATCCCAGTCAGCTTGACCAGATCCTCATGAACCTTGTATCAAACGCAGGTGACGCAATCGAAGATTCAGGACAAATAACTATTGAAACATTCAATTTTTTGGTGAATGAAGAATTTGCCAGCTCTCATCTGAAAGCCAGGCCAGGTGAGTATGTGGTGTTGAAGGTAAGTGATACTGGATCCGGCATGGAAAAGAGCGTCCAGAATCGAATTTTCGAACCTTTTTTTACAACCAGGGAACCGGGTAAGGGAACTGGACTGGGTCTATCGGTCATTTTCGGGGCAGTTCATGAGCTTGGGGGATTCATGGATTTCAATAGTGAACCTGGTTTGGGAACAACCTTCAGGGTTTATTTCCCAGCCATCAATACCGACCAGATCATTACCGCTACAGAACAATCGGAGATCATCAAAAATGAAATAAGGGGAGTTTCCGAGACGGTTCTTCTGGTGGATGACGATCCCGAACTTATTGAAATTGGTGAGGTTGTCCTAAAAGATGCCGGGTACAGGGTACTTACTGCGAATGATGGTGAAGAGGCAATAGATATTTACCGCAGGCACTCAGAACATATCTCTCTGGTAATACTTGATCTCATCATGCCTACAATGAGTGGCATACAATGCCTTATGGAACTCAAAAAAATTGATGATTCTGTCAAGGTACTCGTAGCCAGTGGTTACTCTCCTGACAATCAGGTAGCTGAGGCAATGTCTGCGGGCGCAAGTGGTTTTCTGGGGAAACCTTACATCTTTAGTCATCTTCTACAAACAGTCAGAGAAATCATTGAACGACAGTGACCACCTGGACATGCTACATCCTGAATGAATCAATGCTTGCTGTCCATGTGCCTGCGAGTGAATTTGAAATCGGGATTCAAAAAACAGTCTTATCTATTTTTTCCAATTACATACCATCGCTGCATCATGACAAAGGAATAGTGTAGAGATGTGACCAAAATACGCTTATCTTTTCCACCGGCTGAAATCGGAACAGTGATCTGAAAATTGCGTCTGTTACCGTCAAACTTTTTCAACGGTCTGTTTACTCTATGTCTGTACATCCAGAACTCTCAGACTTGAAGCCGCCTCGAGCATTAGAATAGGGACGTTTTCTTTTGCTGATATAATATTTAACCCTGAATCAGGGTCCTAATCTGAACCCGGGAGCGTTCATCACAAAACCCATCCCGGTGTACAATTTTCCATTTGGATTGAAGACGCGTTTATGATATAGCTGACGGGCGCCAGCATAAGCACTACATATTGTGGGTTAAACTAAATGTCACGCGTAATATGCGTATGTAATCAAAAAGGTGGAGTAGGCAAGACGACCACATCGGTGAATCTGGCTTCCTGCCTGGCCCTTGCGGACAAGAAATGTCTGCTGATAGACATGGACCCACAGGCCAATGCTTCAAGCGGTGTGGGTATTCGGATTGCTTCGGGCTCTCCATCTGTTTACAGCTTCCTGATAATGAATGACCTGGCTAAAAATGTCATACGCACTTCCCAGATCGAACTACTCGATGTTATTCCTTCATCACAGGATCTGACAGGCGCAGAAGTCGAGCTGGTTTCAATGTCGGGAAGGGAGCGACTACTTTCCAGCTCCTTGAACATGATCAGGAACCTGTATGATTATGTGATCGTGGATTGCCCACCATCATTGGGTTTTCTCACTCTTAACGCTCTGGTGGCCGCTGATTCGGTTCTCATTCCTGTTCAGTGTGAGTACTACGCTCTTGAGGGTGTTGGTAATTTGTTGAAAACTATACACAGGATACGTCTGGCTTTTAACCCTGGTTTAAAGATCGAGGGATTCCTTCTGACAATGTTTGACGCCAGGAACAACCTGAGTCATCAGGTAGCCAACGACGTCAGGAAAAATCTAGGATCTCAGGTTTTTGGATCGATAATTCCACGAAATGTCAAACTGTCAGAAGCCCCCAGTTTTGGTAAGCCTGTGGTTTTATATGACATGTCCTCAACTGGGGCCGTGAGCTATCTTGCATTATCAAAGGAGATACTGGATGCTGAAGCCGAAAGACACAGCCAAAAAAAGAACCGCACTGGGACAGGGTCTTGACGCTCTAATTCCAATGGATCTCTCTTTTGCTCCACAGGAACAAAGTGGGCAAAACATACAGAATGTTCCGCTTGAAAAGCTGAGGCCTAATCCTTTCCAGCCAAGGAGGTTGTTCAAGGACGACTCTCTTTCGGATCTTGCCCAGTCCATCAGGGAAATTGGCTTCATACAGCCAATATTGGTGAGAGAGTCTCCTGATGGCTCATTTGAGATCGTAGCCGGTGAAAGGCGCTGGAGAGCGGCGGCTATTGCTGGACTGGACAATGTTCCTGTAATCGTAAGGCCTCTGACTGATCTGGAATCGCTTGAAATTGCCATAATCGAAAATATTCAGCGCGAAGACCTCAATCCCGTTGATACAGCTGAGGCTTATGAAACACTCATAAACAGGTTTTCCTACACTCATGACGCTCTGGCAAAGAGAATTTGCAAGGACAGGACCAGCATCACAAACCAGTTGAGGCTGCTCAAACTGCCTGACCCTATAAAGGAGGACCTGCGGGAACAAAAACTCTCAATGGGACATGCCAGGACTCTTCTGGCAGTTGATAATATTTCGACACAGCTATCACTTTCATCAAGGGTCATCAATCGTAAACTCTCTGTCAGGGAGCTCGAAAAAATAGTTCAGAATTACAAATTGAAGCAGGAGAAAAACTCCAAACCCAGGGATGTCGAATCCATTGAAAACAGAAGGATAGAGAAAGATCTGTCCAGTCTTCTTTCCACTAAGGTAAAATTGATAAAAAAATCCAATAATTCAGGTAAGCTCGAGATTTATTTCCACTCCATTGACGAATTGACCCGTTTGTTGGATACTTTGGGTTTGCAGGAAGAATTGACTTGAAAATGCAGACCCCACATGCTACTTTCATAAGTTAATATCATATTAATTTTTTTAAGATTTATAGTGAATATGAATACATTTTGGGAACAATCTCTGGCCCTTTTGAGGACCAGGTTAAATGAGCACGCCATTAGTACGTGGATAACACCCATGGTTTGCGAAGATGTTACCGATACAAAGGTAGTCTTTAGCGTTCCCAACAGTTTCTTTATTACGTGGATAAAAGATAATTATCTGAAAACTATAAGTGACTCCATCAATGAAGTTGCGGGGCGGGTCCTCTACATTGAATTACGCTGCCGTGAAGAATCTGTCAGTCAGAATCAGACTTTCGATGATAGCGCATTGTTTCAGCAGGGAGCTAAGGCGGAAGTTGCCTCAATTGCTGAATATGTCAGAAAGAGAAACATCAACCCAAGGTATACTTTTGAGAGTTTTGTAGTAGGCTCATGCAACCAGTTTGCTCATGCCGCTGCAAAGTCAGTATCAGAGAATCTTGGCGCCTCATACAACCCTTTGTTCATTTATGGAAGCGTTGGCCTTGGAAAGACTCACTTGATGAGCGCCGTCGGATATGCAGTGGCGTGCAGGGACAAGACCAGAAAAATAGCTTTTGTTACCTCGGAAGAATTCACTAACGAGATGATAAACGCCATAAGATTTGACCGCATGGTCGATTTCAGGAACAAATACAGAAGCCTTGACCTGTTGATGATAGACGACATACAGTTCATAGCTGGAAAAGAAAGAACCCAGGAGGAGTTTTTTCACACTTTCAACTCGATTTATGAAGCATCTAAACAGATCATCATAACTTCAGACCGTTTCCCTAATGAGATACCTGAACTTGAACACCGTCTGAGATCACGTTTCAGCTGGGGACTGATAGCGGACATGGGATCGCCGGACCTCGAAACCAAGGTCGCTATTCTCAAGAGAAAAGCATTTGAGGATAATTTTGACCTGCCGGATGACGTAGCATATTTCCTTGCCGAACAGGTTGAATCCAACATTCGTGAGTTAGTAGGTTACCTCATAAGGGTTATAGCCATGAGCACGTTGCAGGGAATTCCGATTTCAGTCAATCTGTGCAAGGTTGCCCTGCGTGAAATACTGCATAGGAATATCAAAACCATAACAGTGGAAGACATAATATCATGTGTGTCAAAATCTTTTAATGTAAAACCGGCTGATCTGAAGTCAAAAAAGAAACACAAGCTTTATTCACTACCCAGACAGGTTGGCATGTTTTTGTCCAGAAACCTCACTGAGTTATCCTATCCGGAAATAGGAGCGGCTTTTGGGGGGAAAGATCACTCGACAGTAGTTTACGCCGCTAAAAAAATCGAAAAAAAAATAGAGCTGGAAAATTCATTTAAAAATTTAATCGAAGCTATCAAAAAAGACATAAAGGGACTTTGAACAGAATTTGTTGTTGAAAACCTGTTGAAAACCTGGTTGATAAAATTCGATCCTGGTTTTTCACAAATGACCATTGATTCTATCAACCGACTGTTAACAGTGTAGTGTCCCATGAATAAAGGCTTGAAAGGTTGTTTTCACAAAATCACAGCTGCTATTATGACTGTTATATTTTTAATTATATATAAGATAAAGAGTAGAGGAGAAACCCATGCAGTTTGAAATGGACAAGGATACACTTGTTGAAGGGTTATCAAAATTGGTTCCTATAACCGAAAAAAGGTCTCCATTACCAATATTGTCCCATGCTCTTTTAGAACTTGATGACAGGACTATCACACTAACGGCCACAGACCTTGAGGTAGGGCTGAAAATCAGTTACGACTGCAATGTAGTTGAGCCCGGCAAGGTAACAGTTCCCGCTAAGAAGTTTTATGAAATAACGAGAGAATTAAGATCCGGGTCCATTGTTGTCACATCAAATGAAAGACACCGCCTTAACATAGTTTCAGGTCCTTCATCTTTTGACCTGGCTGGCATGGATTCTGCCGATTTTCCGGCATGGGCTGATTACAATGATGTAGAGACTTCAGAGATTGAATCTGAAACACTGATAAGAATGCTCGACAAAACGCTGTTTGCCGCTTCGAACGATGATTCCAGATTCAACCTCAATGGAGTGTTATTTGAACGCGACAATCAAAAGACAAAACTCGTATCGACAGATGGCCACAGACTGGCCCTGATAGAGTCTGACATAGATGTTCCCATTGAAGCCAGGTTCATCGCCCCAAAGAGAGGTCTGGTAGAACTAAAGAGATTCCTGGAAAACATGAAGCAAAAGGCTCAATTCGGCTTCGAAAAGAAAAATCTGATAGTGAGGACCGAAAGATCCATGATGACTGTCAGACTTATTGATGGGGATTATCCTGATTACAACAAGGTAATACCTCAGAGTACCGGATTGAAGGCTTTTATCGACAGAAATACACTGATTCAATCGCTGAAAAGGGTTGGAATACTTACATCTGACAGAAACCGAGGTATTAGCCTGACACTTGGCGCCAACGAGCTTGCCATGAGTGTTAACAATCCTGACCTGGGGTCCGCCGAGGATTCAATACCCGTAGAATTCGAGGGTAATGAGGTTCAGATTGTAATTAATGTCCAATATTTGCTCGATGCGCTGGCTGTTATTTCGTCTGACAGGATTTCACTAGAGTATCACAAGGAAGGGGCTCCAATCATCATTAAACCCTATCCTGAACAGGACTATTTCAACATAGTCATGCCAATGAGAAAATAATTAGAAGTCACTATCGGTAAAACCTAGAGGTAGACACATTGACAGACACTCCTGACAAACAACACTACGGAGCTGAAAATATTAGGGTTTTGGACGGTTTGGAAGCTGTTCGTAATACCCCGGGCATGTATATTGGAAACACTGGGGTGGAGGGGCTTCACCACCTCGTATGGGAGGTTGTTGACAATTCGGTTGATGAAGCGCTGGCAGGATATTGCTCCAATATATCTGTTGTAGTTCACCTGGATTCATCGGTTACCATAGAGGATGATGGCAGAGGAATACCGACTGATATGCATCCTACGGAAAAAATACCCGCCGCTGAAGTTGTAATGACAATACTTCATGCAGGGGGCAAATTTGACAGTGACACCTACAAAGTATCAGGTGGATTGCATGGAGTTGGCGTTTCTGTAGTAAATGCGCTATCTGAAACCCTCAAGCTGGAAATACGCCGTGGTGGACAGGTCTTCAAACAGATCTACAAGCGTGGAAAAAAGTTCACGGATCTCGAAGTTATTGGGACCACCAAACGCAACGGAACAAAAATCACGTTTAAGCCGGATACTGAAATTTTTGGGTCTGCCGAACTGAACTACGACACAATAGCCTCAAGATTACGAGAACTGGCCTTTCTTAACAAGGGATTATCAATAACTTTCGACGATGAAAGATCTCAGAAGCAGACTGTAGTATTCGAATTTGAGGGAGGAATTGTATCCTTTGTAGAACATCTCAACCGTGCCAGAAAAACCATGGAAGGAAACACGATATTCATAACCGGTGAAAAAGACGGCAATTATGTCGAGTGCGCCATCCAGTACAACGACGGTTATTCCGAGAGCATCTTGTCTTTCTGTAACAATATTAACACATTCGAGGGTGGAACACACCTGTCCGGTTTCAGGGCAGCTTTGACCAGAACCATCAACCAGTATGCCAATTCTCAGGGACTTCTCAAAAATGGAAAGAATGTCCTGACCATAACCGGAGATGACTTAAGGGAAGGTCTTACGGCCATTCTAAGCGTCAGGATGCTGAACCCGCAGTTTGATAGTCAGACCAAATCCAAGCTTGGAAACATGGATATTAAGGGCATTGTCGAACAGCTGGTTAATGAAAAGCTCTCAGAATACCTCGAGGAAAATCCCAATACGGCAAAATGGATAATAAACAAGGCTATTGAAGCTGGAAGAGCCAGAGAAGCAGCAAAGAAAGCCAGAGAACTGACTCGACGTAAAAGCGCCTTGGAATCCGCTGCGCTTCCAGGTAAGCTAGCCGACTGTCAGGAAAAAGATCCAGCCGCATCTGAACTTTTCCTTGTAGAGGGAGATTCGGCTGGTGGTTCCGCAAAACAGGGAAGAGACAGAAAATTTCAGGCGATATTGCCTCTCAAGGGAAAAATACTCAATGTTGAAAAAGCTCGTTTTGACAAGATAGTCCAGAGTCAGGAAATACGCACGTTGATAACTGCTCTGGGAACAGGCATCGGCGAGGAAGATTTCGACATCTCAAAAATCAGGTATCACAAAATCATAATCATGACGGACGCCGATGTCGATGGCTCTCACATCAGAACACTGCTGCTTACATTCTTTTTCAGATGTGTGCCTGACGTCATCAACAGAGGTTATCTGTTTTTTGCTCAGCCGCCGCTGTTCAAGATAAAAAAGTCAAAAGAAGAATTCTATGTCAAGGATGAAAGTAATCTCGATGACATAGTGCTCGGTTACGGTCTGGAAAATGCCAGAGTGCTAAAAAATGACGGCGCTTACGTCGAAGGTCAGATCCTTGTCAATATAATCAAGAATTCGTTGAAAATGGAAAAAATCCTGGAACTCTTTGAACGCAAGAATATGGACAAACATGTTATCAAGGCGTTCATAGACGCTGGATTAAACGCAGACAGTCTGGATACCATGGATAATACCCAGGAACTTCTTGACAGGGCGCTTCAGAAACTTGAAAGGCAGATACCTGAAATTGCCATCATAGAGACCAGGATTGACAAGGATGAAGAAGAGTCAAAGTTCTTCGTCGAACTCAAAACCAGACGAAACGGTCTGAACAGAATCACGATGATAGACTACAAGATACTGGAGTCACCCTCCCTACTGGAAATACTGTCTATCCGCAATAAGCTCAACGCCTTGGGTGTTCCACCATACACACTTGAAAGTGATGGTGTATCGACCGCTTTTGAGTCATTCGCCACTCTCGTCGAAACTGTCATAGAACAGGGACGAAAGAAAATTTCCATTCAGCGTTATAAAGGTCTCGGAGAGATGAATGCCGAGCAGTTGTGGGAAACAACCATGAATCCTGACAACCGTAAAATCCTTCAGGTTAATGTTGATGACGCCGTAAAAGCCAATGAAATATTTTCCACCCTGATGGGTGACCAGGTTGAACCAAGGAGAGATTTTATCGAAAAGAACGCCCTGAATGTCATGAATCTCGATTACTGAACAACTCACACCTGAATATAAAACCAATACGCGGGTCTCATTTAACAATCATGAATGAGACCCGCTCCATTTTACATTCCTTTTTAAGCCATCAATATCATCCGGCCTCAATAATACCAAGACCACCAAAAACTTGAAATAGATCTCATCAATGTGTAGTATAGATACTTTCCATAATATGCCATATCATCGGCCCGAATTAATATAGGCTGAAAATGATTGCAGGCTTGATTTAAATGGTTTGAGTCATTAACCGGCTATGCTCCGTGGTTTGTTTGACTATTGCCGGTAAATTCATAGTGGAGGCTTCATAAATGGTAATTTCAGGAAGATCTGGAATATTTACACTGATTTCTTGTGTTCTTGTGTTTTGTGTTTCATTGGCTCATGCCGACGGTCTCAACAGTTTCAAGGGCATGGAAGGAACCCTCGACATAGCCGGAGGAACGGCTCACATTCCGGTTATGAAGGATGCGGCTCAAAAAATAATGACGTTCAATCCCAAAATAAAAATAACGATTGCTGCTGGTGGCAGTGGAGTAGGGGTTCAAAAAGTAGGTGAAGGACTGGTAGGAATAGGAAATACCGGAAGAGCCCTGTCTCAGTCTGAGACAGACAAATACGGTCTGAAATCCTTTCCATTTGCAATAGATGGCGTAGCAGTAGCAATAAATCCGGAAAACACGGTTTCTGAACTGAGCTCTGATCAAATCAGGGACATTTTCTCAGGAAAAATAAATAACTGGAGAGATGTTGGAGGCAAAGACGCTCCTATAAATCTTTACACTAGGGATGAGGCTAGTGGAACGAGGGAAGTTTTTTGGGACATCCTTCTGAAAAAGGGCCCGGTGGATAAATCAGCCAACGTAGTCGCTTCCAATGGAGCAATGAAAGTGGCTATAGCTAAAGATTCCAATTCAATTGGATATGTGGGGATTGGACACATCGATAACAGCATAAAAGCAGTGAAACTTGACGGCACAGTCGCATCACAGGCAAACGCTGCGGATGGATCATACAAAGTCACAAGAAAACTTTACATGAATACCAAAGGTGAACCTTCTGGGCTCACTAAAGCTTTCATAGACTACGTCAAGGGACCTGACGGAGCAGTTTTTATCAAGAAAAGCGGATACATTCCATTGAATTAACATTCAGGATATTCAGTCAGTTGGTAAGGGCGTCATGATAGGAGTTTCAAGGTGAATCAACAATCTCCTGAAGACAGGTTTGTCGAAAAAGCAACCAGACTGACGCTCCTTTTATGTGCCCTTTTTTCATCATTTGTTGTTTTAACTATTCTGGCATTCCTGTTTTATTTCATGTCCCCGGTAATTCTTGACGGGCAATTCATGGCTCTTTTTGGAACAGTGTGGAATCCATCCTCCGGATATTTCGGGATTGTGCCAATGATTGCCGGAAGTGTTTGCGTAAGTTTTACCGCCGTGGCTATAGCTTATCCTCTTGCAACGGGAATTAGTCTGTTCTGTAACGGAATAGGACCTCCATGGATTAGCAATAAGCTGATACTGCTGATGGAATTCATTACGTGTGTTCCTACAGTTGTATATGCGTTCGTTTCGGCTTTGTTGCTTGCTCCAATGTTGCGCACATTCTTTCAACAGGGAACAGGGTTCTCATGGTTAGCTGCTTCATTGACGTTGAGCATCCTGGCGCTTCCGACCATAGCGTTGATGATTAACACAGGTATTCGTGAGGCAAACGAAAAGTTCAGTATTGTCACCTTGTCTCTGGGAATGACCCCGGCGCAGTCCCTCATCTGGGTAGTTATCCCCCAAGCTAAGGCCGGATTCGTTGTCGGTTTTGTGATGGGGGCTGCCAGGGCTATCGGGGATACCATCATCTCACTCATGCTGGCTGGAAATGCCGCACAGTTTCCTCATTCGATTCTCGATTCAACAAGAACCCTGACTGCCCACATAGCCCTCGTCGTGGCCACCGACCCCAACAGTCTGGCTTATCATTCAATTTTCCTGTGTGGACTTATATTATTCATGATATCGGCCATGACGAACATTGGCCTGAGATTAGTGGCTAAATCTCCCTAGGTGGTCCCTTTTATGAGTCTTTTCAGAAATATTGCAGAATCATCTCTACGCATCCTGGCATGGTTCTCAACCTTGTTTGTTGTCCTCTTTCTTGGTGTTTACTTCTACTTTCTTTTTAGCCGGGGGGTCACAAGCATCAACCCTGGTCTGTTTTTCGGTGAAACTGGACCTTGGTCAGCCATGATGGGTGGGGCTCCTGTATGGGATGGCATCTGGCCGGCCGTGGTGGGAACCGTAATGCTTGTGGTCATGGCAAGCGTGCTTGTTATACCGGCAGGCATCATGGCCGGCGTATATATTTCAGAATATTCATCCGGATACTTTAGGGAAATTACAAACATGGCTGTTGACCTGCTGGCTGGAATGCCATCTATTGTGATGGGTCTTTTTGGATTCACCCTGATCCTGTTACTGAGGAAGACGATTGCTCCAACTGCAAACGTGGGTCTTGCGCTGGCCGCGACATGCCTGGCAATTTTAAGCCTTCCCTATATGATAAAAACTACTCAACTAGCCTTGAACAGTATAGATTCAGTTAGACGATTAACTGGACTTTCATTGGGCTTCACAAGATGGCAAAACATGGTTCATGTGCTGCTACCAGCATCCAGCCGTCAAATTCTGAACGGCGTGATATTGACTATAGGACGTTCGGCTGAAGACACAGCGGTAATTCTGCTGACAGGTGTGGTCGCGAACGCAGGAATTCCTGACAAACTTAATGATAAATTTGAAGCGCTCCCGTTTTTCATTTTTTTTACTGCGTCAGAGCACAGAACAGTTGAAGAGCTCAACAAAGGTTTTGGAGCGGCTATCGTCCTTCTTCTTGTGGCCACTGGGCTTTTTGTGTGCTCAAAATCAATCGAAAAATCATTCAGGAAGATTAACCGGTGATAAATAGTTCAATCAACGGGACCTGTGGCCTTATCCAGAAAGTCTGCGTCAGCTTTGGCGCCACTGAAGTTCTCACTAATATTAATCTGGAAATAGACCCAAACACAATTACTATCCTCGTTGGCAGGTCAGGTTCAGGAAAAACCACATTCCTGAGAATGCTCAACAGGCTGAATGAACTGTTTGATCATTGTTGCACAACAGGACAGATCATCCTGAAGATTGGGGGAAAGTCCGGGAATATCCTTGGCGCCACTTTTGCTGTCGAATATTTGAGGCGAAAAGTCGGAATGGTATTTCAGAACCCCAATGTTCTGCCTTCAAGCATTTACGCCAATATTGCCATGCCTCTTCGAGTGGTAACCGGCGCAGGCAAAACAGAGACCATGATCAGGGTGGAGTCTGCGCTCAGGGAAGTCCAGTTGTGGGATGAGGTGAAAGACAGGTTGAAAGAGTCGGCCATGTCTTTATCCGGCGGTCAGCAGCAACGACTGTGTCTGGCCAGAACTATCAGCCTTGAACCGGAAATTCTTCTCCTTGATGAGCCTACCGCATCACTCGATTTCAAAGCATCACTGAAAATAGAGGAACTTCTGCTCAAGCTTCGAAAGACATATACAATAATTGCAGTTTCCCACAGCATGGCTCAGACATTCAGAATTGGGGACCGAATAGTAGTTTTAAAAGATGGCCGAATTTCAGCCATTGTCAATCCTTCTGATTTTGCCAACTCCCAGTCTCATGAAGATTTATTCAATGAAATTTTCTGAAGCCGTAAACGACTCAAAACCAGCTCCACGATCATTCATGGCGCGTGAGAACTCAACGCCGGATATTGAGTGCGCTCTGGATTTCCAGGTCGGAGCTGTCATTTATTTCAGCGAAACATAGAAAGATTTCTGCCCAAGCTGGTCGATTCAAATATTTTTCGTTTATTTATATAATGATAACAAATGGATAAATATTTTTACGGATCGTGAAAAATCTGTTTCTGGTTTGTCCTCCACTGGCAAACGTTGATGTTACATTATTATGCGTGAGGGGGGAATCAGGCGCGGACTCGCCGTCTTTATTTGATGCCGGGTTCGGGCCTGATTAAACGTAATCATGATATCTTGAATGAAATTTATGAGAAGGTAGCGCGTGATAATAGACACAATCAAACTGGCCTACTACTGTACTGTTCCAACGGAAGAATTGCTGGGGAGACTTTCTGTCGAAAACCACGGAGAGCATGGCAGCAGTTACATCTACATTAACAATGACACTTCTGTCCTGGCCGTCGCCCATGCGGACGTTCATCCGGACATAGCGAACATCATCAACTTCGAGGTAGATGAGTCAACGCACTCCAAAGCCTCTATTGTCAAATCACCTTATCTGGACGACCGTCTTGGTATTTACGCCATCCTTGAGACGCTTCCTGAAATGGGCATCAATTTGGATGTCCTGATAACCGACGGTGAGGAAACAGGACAATCTACAGCTTCTCTGTTTTCAACTGTATGCCCAAAGAAATACAACTGGATAGTCGAATTTGATCGAAAGGGTGAAGACGTGGTTCTATATAACTATTCCTGCGCATCCATGGAACAGATGCTCGCAGGGGCAGGATTCACCTTTGGATCTGGAACCGCGTCGGATATTTCACACATGAAATCACTTGGAATCGCATGCTTCAACGTCGGCATCGGTTATCAGAAAGCTCATAGCGAAAACTGCTTCGCTGATTTGAGAGTCTTTGAACGTCAGATAAATAGGTTCACAAAATTTTTCCGCCAAAACAGGGATAACCTCTTCATGGATGAGAACAGAAACTGACTCAGGAAAGGCGCTATAAAGGGGATTAAAAGGTATGAACACGTACGGTTTT
This sequence comes from uncultured Desulfomonile sp., assembly GCA_964542775.1. GTDB lineage: Bacteria > Desulfobacterota > Desulfomonilia > Desulfomonilales > Desulfomonilaceae > CAITZA01. Next base: position 8,503 of record CAZIVV010000321.1, on the reverse strand, counting down.
CAGGTTGATAAAGTTTGTCTGGTAGAGGTCTCATTATAAGAAAGCATTAGCAACCAAAATCTAAAAATAAGGTCTGGCATTAATGACCTCTTTGAACAATGGCCTAATGCCAGACAAACGAAAAAGTTGGCTAATCCTGACTTATCATGGCGTAATCGAATCCGACAATATCCGTATAATAGACAGGGCAGTGACACATCCCACCGTAGGTTATTTCGATGGCGAGCATGTTGTTCTGGTATCCTGCCTTTATGAGAAGGTCTCCAAAATCATCCCAGCCATCGTCCTCGTCCGACTCCTCTATTTTGGTGATCCTCTGATCGAAATCGCTGGATTTATAGATGAAGCCACCCGCTTCGGGAACATGGATGAAAGCCAGGTGATCGCATGGAGTGACCTCACCACCAGTAACTTTGTCTATTGTAATGGTAGCGTTACCGCAAATTGGGCAATGAACTATGGGAGGATCTATCCCGAAAGGCTGTTCAACTGAAGCTATTTGTGGTTTTGTCTTTTTTGCCATAATAATGCGCTCCTTTCAAAAATCTGATATTGATGGGACCACTTCTTATGGACTGTAACACTGACGTGTGACATCAAAGGACAAACCAGAATCATAAAAATATTCAGGGGGTCATTTTTATGGCCATGGATCTGGAATTTGGGAATGTAATTGGAATGCCATTGCGACCAGATTGTCGGGTCCGCGAATGGCCAATGTCGTCTGGAGTAATCGCGGTGGAATCACCCAGATGAATATTTTCTGTTATTTTAAGGGTATGGACGGCAGAATGATGAAAGTTCCTGTTGCGTGTGCGACCAGTTGATTATCGCCATCGTACAAATGCATTTCACAGACATCCTGTCGTTTTCCCGATTTCATAACGCGTCCTGTGGCTTTGAGATCGGTCTGTTTTGCGGCGGCAAAGAGGTGGAAGGACATTTCCGAGGTGGCCACCCAGCATGATTTTTCATGAGTAACGGCGGAAGCAAACCAACCAGCGTTATCAAGCATGGTAGCGTAAATACCACCGTGAATTCCACCCAGGGCATGATCCAGATTTGGGTTATAAGCCAGATCAAGGATAGCCAGTCCCTGATCATCAAAGGATAAACGCATTCCGAAATATTTTGCGATGGGCGCAGTTTCATTGAACAATTTAAGTAGTTCGAGTTTCTTTTCCTGGCTCATTTGCTTATCCTTCCGCTAAAAACAGTTTGATGCAAAAAAGGCAGCAGCTTGGGGAAGCCACTGCCTTGAGAATTAACCAAAAATCATGAACGTCCGGGAAATCAGACCTTGGGTCTTGGGAGAAGTCCGGCCATTTGAGCTATTTCTCCCACTTTTTCTTCCCATTCGATGGCCATGATGTGGACACCGGCTACGCCTTTGATTTCTTTAAGTCTGTGAAGGATTTCAACAGCTATTTTGATGCCCTCTTCAGCCTGTTTTTCCTTGGGGGTGTCTTTCATGCGTTTGAGCATGTCTTCAGGCACGTCCATACCGGGCACATTGTTAGCCATATACTTGGCCATGCCAAATGACTTGAAAGGTGTTAGCCCACCGAGGATGTATACTTTTTCATGGAGTCCACGATCAACAACCTGTTTCATCCATTCTTCGAATTTTGGCAGGTTGAAGATACACTGTGTCTGAATGAAATCTACACCGGCGGCTACCTTTTTGGCCAGACGCGGGACCCTGATTTCGAATGGATCGGCAAAAGGATTTTCGGCTGCGCCAATGAACAGCTTGGGAGCGCCCTTGATTTCCTGACCACCGACAAACCTGCCCTCATCACGCATAGTCTTGACGGCGTTAATCAGCTGTATGGAATCAAGGTCGAAAACATTCTTTGCCTGGGGATGATCGCCGAATTTCTGGTGGTCACCGGAAAGACAGAGCATGTTCTTGATCCCGAGTGAGACGGCGCCAAGAATGTCACTCTGCATGGCAATCCTGTTTCTGTCACGGCAGACCATCTGCATGACAGGTTCCATGCCTTCCTGAAGCATCAGGACAGAAGCGGCGATGGAAGACATACGGACTACCGATGTCTGGTTGTCGGTTATGTTGAATGCGTCAGCTTTGTCTCTGAGAAGATTGCTTTTCTTTTTTATAACTTCGGGGTCAGCTCCACGAGGTGGCCCACATTCGCCGGTCACTGCAAAATGACCGGCCTTGAGTACTTTTTCCAAGTTGCTGCCCGATTTAAAGTCTTCACTCATCTTTGAAAGTCCTCCCTGATCATTGTGCGTGGGCCGCCATCCCTATTATGTCTCCAGTCGTTTGCCGCCATGATATCTTCATAACGGTCCATTTGGTCTAGTGATTTGAGACGATCTATAATCAACTGCCAGGCGCAATCAACTTCCGGATTTATCTCGCATTTACCTTTAGCTGATCCTCCGCATGGCCCATTGAGAAGACTCTTTGAACACCTGGCTATGGGGCAGATGCCTGCTGTATAATAGAGTTTGCAATCTCCACAGGTCTGGCAACGCTCTACATAATAACCTTCCTTCTTCGAACCGCCTACAAAGGATGTGTTAAGCGCGGGATAAACAGGTTTGCCCATATAGGTTTCAGCCATAAAATTCACACCGGCGCCACACGCCATCGATAAAATGGCATCGACTTCCGGTAACAATGCCTGAACTCCCTCTATATATTCAGGGTCACATTGGCGTTCTATGGTTTTTTCCAAAATTTCCAAGGGCTTTCCTTCTTTGTCTCTAGCCATTCTTAACTGACTGGAAAGCACTCTAACCTCGTCCTCTCCGCCGGTCAGACAGACAGTGACGCAGCCGCCGCAACCAAGAACCATTATCTTGTTATGACCCTCGATCATTTTCATGATTTCGTCGAAAGGTTTTCTCTCTCCAATGACCATTTTATGCCTCCAATTGGTCGATCCTGAGGCCAGAAGGTTTTAAACTCAGGCCGCTGCGCTGGTAACGTGATATTTTTTGTTTAGTGGACTCGGTCCCAGTTTTTTGATCCTGTCGTAAAATTCGCGTGCTACTTCTGCGAATCTGGGCCCCATGGCTGCGCTCATGTTAAACATTTCAAGGCGCTCAGGTTCCAGACCGACTTCCTGAATCAGCTTCTTGGTGTAATTAACCCTCGGCTTTGCCACCAGATTGCCGTGGATAAAATGGCAGTCACCTTCGAGACAACCAGCCACATAAACACCGTCAGCTCCCTTTTCAAAAGCTCTTAAAAGAAATACAGGCGTTATTTTACCAGTGCAGGGAAGACGAATAACGCGTATGTTGGGCGGATATTCAAGTCTCATACTTCCTGCCAAATCTGCGGCCCCATACGCGCAATAGTGGCAACAAAACGCTACTATAACAGGCTCAAATTCTGACATTTGTTTTGTCTCCCGATAATTATCTATGTACAGAAGGTGGATAGATGATGCCTAAATTTAGACCAATATTTATATTTTTGCAAGAACTCAAACGGTTTGATTGGCATCCTGAACGCATGTATCTTCCAGACCGATCCTCAACAAAAAAACGTCCAGTAAATTCCGTAACCAACAACAGACTCACAACGTTTCCCATTTGTCGCCTTCACGCATGGGCCCAATCAGCTCTCTGATGTCTTGCAGATCCGTAATGAACTGGAAATCCCGCATGTTCTTTCTGTTTAATCCGCCAGGATCAAATACCGGCCTTTTCCTGAACAGTCCCTTTAGAAGCGGCGCCAATGGAAGTCCGAGATTCTCTATGCCCCCTTCACAACCGGCCAGGAAATTACGGGCTTCATACTGGAGCTTCATTATCAGCGTATAGGCATGTCTGAAAAGATACTCCATGTGATTGTGAATGATCAGGTCTTCTGCCGAAACCTGTTCACGGGCCAGGATTTCTTCCATAGCCATATTGATGTAACTGCTTGTTTTGATGAGGCTCTGTCTGAGTTCGTCCGCCGAGCCTGCGTCTTTGCCGTCGGCCACCATGACCTTGTTGGCGACATGCGCCAGTTCAGAGCTTATCCTGTCCTTTAGAGCATTGTCGGTTATGCTGTTGAGAGTCTTTTCAAAAAGGTTTCTGCCAGTAAGAACCAGGGCCGGGTAGCGGAGTAGTTTGCGCGGCCCCAGGTCTGCAACCTCTTCATCCGGCGACGGGTAGTCATCAGAAACCCTTATCAGGGCTGGGTTCAATAAAGAATAGATATCAAGAGCCTCTTCGAAGTCCGGAAAACCATGATCCGCCAGACGCGCCGACCGCCATTTGTATGCAGATTCCTCATATTCAGGCAGCCAGCCGGTAGCCAGGGTCTGCACAAGCTTCATGTAGTAACTTGAGTCATACCTGAAAATACAGTCGAGGAACTGTTTGACGTATTCCTCGATCACGGGCAGCTTGAAATCGATGAAGTATGAGTTGTCAAGTGTGAAGGGAGGCAGAAAGTCAAGCTGTTCCGTCATGTCGATGTCCGGATCTTTCAGTTTGACATAAATTGCCCTGTTTAGTATCGAGCACAGAAGCTCAGGATCGGATACCTGAACAAACTGCAGGATCTTTTCTTCTCCTATGCTCACCAGAATCTGAAACCACCTGGATATGGAAGCCATGTTGAGATCTTTCCTGGTCCACAGATCGATATCCAGCAGATAAAGCAATTGTTTCCCTGTAGTTAGAGCTATCAGCTTCTCAGCGTTTTCCTCGCCCAGGTCTTTTATCGTGAAAAACATCTCTTCTTCCGAAATCCGTCTGGTTATTTCAGTTGGCCTTGAAATTACACTAATGAGGTCTTCACGCGCCCTGGAGCTAAGATTTCCAAAAATCTGGATCTTTTGATCAAGGGTAAGCGTGTTGAACTGATCAATAACTTTCAAATAATCATCTTTGGATTCATGATTTTTCATGACAACAGTCTATCTTTTTCGTAATGTTTAATCAAAGGTGTTGATGAAGAATTATTAGCAATTTCAATCTTCGATTTGAACAGGAGGGTAAAATATATGGAAAAATTGACTGGTAAAGCAATTATTGCCATGGGCGGTGGCCCGACCGCCGTAATCAACCAATCTCTGGTGGGCGCAGTCCTTCAGGCTAGACAATATCCGAACATAACACAGTTTTATGGCGCATTCAGAGGCGTTGAAGGCCTGGTTGAAGAGCAGTTGGTCAATCTGACCGAGGCCACCGGTAACAACCTCGAAATGGTAGCAAGAACACCCGGAGCAGGCATCAGAAGCACACGCGTCAAGCCAGATGAAGAATATTGCAAGAGAATTTTTGATGTGTGCAAGGCCCATGGAGTGCATTATTTCTTCTATGTAGGCGGCAACGATTCAGCCGAAACATGTAGAATTGTTAATAAATTCGCCATGGAAGCCGGCTATGAACTTAGGGTTGTCCACATCCCGAAGACAATAGACAACGATCTTAGAGTGACCGACCACTGTCCAGGTTATGGATCAGCGGCCAAATTTGTCGCTCAGGCATTCATGGGGGTTAACCTCGATAACAGATCCCTGCCGGGTGTTTATATCGGTGTAGTGATGGGCAGGCACGCCGGATTCCTTACCGCTGCCTCGGTCTTCGCCAGAAAATATGACGACGATGGCCCACATCTTATTTACGTACCTGAAACCCCCTTTGACACAGAAGAATTCCTTGGAAGTGTTGATGACGCATACAAGAAATACGGACGCGTTGTCGTGGCCGTCTCCGAAGGCATCCAGGACAGGAATGGAAACGCAATTGCCGCCACGTTGGTCAAGGAAGTGGAAAGGGATTCTCATGGCAATGTTCAGTTGTCTGGAAGCACCTCACTGGGTGATTCACTGTCCGGTCTGGTCAAGGACAAACTGAAAATCAAACGTGTTCGTTCTGATACATTCGGTTATCTGCAAAGATCTTTTCTTGGCTGCGTAAGCACGGTTGATGCGAACGAGGCCAGGGAAGTTGGGGAGCGGGCGGTTCAGATAGCCGCATGGCACAGGATAGACGGTTCAATCACGATTGAAAGAGTTGGAGATTACAGCGTCAGGTACAATTTGACCCCACTTCAGGATGTCGCCAAGGAGACTAAATCCATGCCGGCCTCTTTCCTGGACGGAGTCAACAACGTATCCACCGAGTTCAAGAATTATGCCAGGCCACTAATTGGGGAACTTCCCGTTTACGAGAGAATTCAGGCCCCACCGGTAGCCAAAATTCTGTTGTCGGGGAAATAAACTCAGGCTGATTCACAATACCTGCAACATGGATTAGGGGCTGACTTTAGTAGTCGAGCCCCTATTTTTAGTTCAGGCTGAAGATAGTATGATGATGGAATTCCTTATGATCCCTTTTTTGATCAGTTAGCGGGGACTGGCATTCCAAATGGAGGATTTAATTGAGAAGCGATCTTATGAAAACAGGCGTTCGTAGGGCTCCCTCAAGGGCTCTGATGAAGGCCATGGGCATGACTGACGAAGAAATGCGCCGGCCCTTGATCGGCGTTGCAAATTCGGCCAATGAAGTAGTCCCGGGTCATATACATCTGAACCGGATAGCTGAGGCGGTAAAAGCGGGAATTCGGATGGCCGGCGGAACCCCGATGGAGTTCTGCACAATCGGAGTGTGCGACGGTCTGGCCATGGGGCATGATGGGATGCGATACTCACTGGCGTCTCGTGAGGTAATAGCCGATTCCGTAGAAATTATGGCCATGGCGCATCCATTTGATGGCCTGATCCTGATTCCAAACTGTGACAAGATAGTCCCGGGGATGTTAATGGCCGCCATGAGAGTCAACATCCCATCGGTAGTGATTAGCGGCGGACCGATGCTCACCGGAAGGCATCAAGGGGCCAAGACGGATGTCATCACAGTATTTGAAGCTGTTGGAAGGGTACAGTCTGAACAGCTGTCCATGGAGGAATTGGGGGATCTCGAGGATAAGGCCTGCCCTGGTTGCGGTTCATGCGCAGGCATGTTCACAGCCAATTCCATGAACTGCCTGACAGAGGCGCTCGGAATGGGTCTACCGGGAAATGGAACCATACCGGCTGTTTACGCCGCCAGGATCAGACTCGCCAAGCAGGCCGGCATGAAAGTCGTGGAGCTGGTCGAGAAAAACATCCGGCCTCTCGACATAGCCACCAAAGAGGCTTTCCAGAACGCCATCAGAGTGGACATGGCCCTCGGATGTTCCACCAACACAGTGTTACATGTGCCTGCGATCGCTTGCGAAGCCGGGGTTGAAATCGACCTGGATCTTTTCGACCAGATAAGCCAGACCACACCTCACATATGTTCGCTATCTCCTGGCGGGACCAATCACCTCGAAGACCTTGACATGGCCGGTGGGGTTCAGGCTGTCCTGAAAAGGCTTTCCGAAAAAGGTCTCGTGGACAAAAAAGTGATGACAGTTACCGGCGCTAACCTGGGAGCTAATCTGGAATCTTCCAGGGTTCTTAATGATGAAGTAATTCGGAGCTTTGAAACGGCTCACAGTCCAAGGGGCGGAATAGCCATAATGCGTGGGAACCTCGCTCCGGATGGCGCAGTCGTCAAACAGTCCGCGGTGGCCCCCGAAATGCTGTGCAATACGGGGACGGCCAGGGTTTATGACTCCGAGGAAGCCGCAGTGGACAGTATTCTAAACGGATCGATAAATCCGGGAGATATAGTGGTCATACGGTACGAAGGCCCGCGAGGTGGACCGGGAATGAGGGAGATGCTGAATCCTACGTCGGCGCTGGTCGGCATGGGACTCGATAAGTCAGTGGCCCTGATAACAGACGGTCGTTTCAGCGGCGGCACGAAGGGGGCCGCAATTGGTCACGTCTCACCGGAAGCGGCGCATGGAGGGCCAATTGCCCTGGTTAAAGAGGGAGACAAAATCCTGATAGACATCACGGGAAAGAAGATGGAGCTTCAGATCAGCGAGGAAGAGTTTGCAAAGCGCCGGTCAGAATGGCAAGCGCCTGCAAACACGCAAAAGGTTGGCTACCTGGCCCGGTATGCCTCTAAGGTAAGCTCCGCTGATAAGGGCGCGATCCTTGTTTAACGAAAAAAACCGTCCATTGCCTCGGGCAGTTTCCGCAAAAGATCAATATTTTATGGCCCGGGCAATGGATCTGGCCTCCGCCGCCTCCAGGGTGGGAGAAGCTCCGGTTGGCGCTGTCATCGTGGTTGACGACAAAATAATCAGTCAGGCCCACAACAGGATAGAGACAGATCATGACGCTACTGCCCACGCGGAAATTCTGGCCATTCGCGACGCCTCCAGAATTTTGGACGATTGGAGATTGCTCTATTCGACTCTTTATGTTACCTTGGAACCGTGCGTCATGTGCGCAGGCGCATTGCTGCACGCCAGGGTTCCTAAAGTCGTTTATGCGGCTGAAGATAACAATTGGGGCGCTTTTGGCAGCCTTTTTGATTTATCCCGTGACCCCAGACTCAACCACGAAATCGAGGTGGTTCCAGGCGTCATGAGAGATCAGGCCATCAGCCTCATGAGACAGTTTTTCATGCATCTGCGAAAAAG
>CAZIVV010000320.1:0-13697 GCA_964542775.1 uncultured Desulfomonile sp. | reverse complement strand
GAGATTTGCTGTCGTTAACAAAAAGAAACTATTTTTTCAAAAGTTTCCTGAAGTTTTGGAGCGCTATACGCGTTGAAGCTTTATCCTGTTGGATTGACCAACGGTCCCGAGTTTGTTCAGTCTGTCTGTCCTACGAGAATGAATCCTGCCCAGCAGTGAGGATGCGCGTATTCACCATTCCGCATTTCCTGCTTTGCAGACCGGAGAGCGTCAATTTTGTTTGCTCCATTTTTGCGATGTCGGAAAAAACTTTCCGTGAACTTTACCGCGCATATCTCATCAACTTCCCATAGTGACATTAAGACGGTTCTTGCTCCGGCGTGCTGACATGCTCTGGCCATATCCATGAGGCCGTGTCCTGCTGAGTTGTAATCTGTGGCGCCGATATCGCAGAATGTCATCGCTACAGTGTCGGCGTTCATTTTCAGGGCCAACAGATCGGAAAGTCTGAGGTAATTGTCGGTTCTCTTGGGGTCAACCGACAAAGCGATGAACGGTTCAGTGGAAGGATGTTTTTTGCCCGGGATGACTGTGCGGGTAGCGAATATGATGTTTCCAAAATTCTCTATAACCGGAGAGACTCTAGCGTCGAAACCCGCTTTAGTGGCCTCAACCCCCACAAGCGAGGTCCGTTTTGCCGGGAAGATCTTTTCCATGATTTGAGAGAGAGGGGCAGTATTTGTCAAACGTTTGAGATTGCCAGTAAACGGTTGAAAGCCGGAAATGGTCTTTTCATTCTGTATGGTGGCGCCATCGAGCGGGCTGGAGGCCGAAGAGGCTCTGGATTTGCCAAATCTTTCGTCATCAGCGGAAAAGACAGGGTCAGCAATGACAAGTATTCTCGACATAGGTGTGTTTTTATTCGCGAAAGCTCTTGTGAGATTCATCGCTGAGAGAGACTCCTGGTAACTCAGCGGATATTCATCACCGAACAGAACAGGTTTGATTGGATCGGCGTCGGGTTTGGGTGAATGGGCATCAGGGTTGTCTTTCTGGTCGATAGCAGGCTGAGCGAGGACAAGCGCCTCGAACGGGATCAGGGTTGTGATTCCATCAGGTATGATTGTTATGGGAGTTCCCCGGGGAATATCCTGTGTAATCTGTAGCAACATTTTCTGAAGAATCGGCGATATAGCGTGCTTGTCGGTTCCTGAGAATGTCTTGTCGCCGAGCGATTCCCTGAGCCTTCTTATTTCCTTCTGTAATTCATCCAATGGGCATTCTTCGTAGATGCTCCTGGTGATCTTCTTGTCGTGAATGAGCTGCGCTCCAACTCCGTCACTGAAAACGTCAAAGATCAGAATATATTCCTCAGGTTTTATCAAAGAGTGTTCCAGATCAAAAGGTTCTGGGTACCTTACGGCATGGTACAGGGGATACCTCTTTTTGATGTCTTCCCGGAACGAGTCCAGGGCATCCTGAGCCTTTTTTGTCTCATTGGTCAGGATATCGTATCTGGATCCGTGAAGCTTGACATCAGTTTTGGCCAGTTCGATCCTGGTAGATGCCAGCCTGTTCAGGAGAGACTGTTCTTTCTTTCTGACACTTTGAGGCGGAGCTGACGGACCGTTGAAGGATCCATCCGAGAAACGGCCCGCAAAGATGATTGATCTGGCGTGTTCAGCCGAACTCAAACTGCCATAAGGATTGTTCAGTCGCATTCTGGTGGCGCTCAGGCCTTTGGCGGTTTCTATTGGCCGGAATTCATTGAACTTGGTATACATGAAATCTTTGCGTAGTGAGGGAAGAAGCTCAATATTCATCTCCTGAGTCACTGCGAACGCTTTCTGATAAAAATCCTCCGCTTTGGCATAATCCTTCATGGCTTCGTAAGTTTTTGCCAGACCGGTGTAAGCGACCATAAGTTCATCATTTTTTCGGGATTCGAGTGCCTCTTTGGCCACTCTGGAATACAGGGATAAAGCTTTAGGAAGGTCCCCCTCGAGGCGGGCAAATCTTGCTTTAAGCAAAATGTTGGCTGATTCCTGAACAAAAGGATTGGCCCGTGAAATATTCCCTGTGTCCAGAAGAAGATTTGCCATGAGGTCGGTGGTCTGTTCCAGGGATCGATTTCCACGACTGAGGGCTTCCCTGGATTCTGTAGCGAAAGAAAGAGCCTGGCTGTAATCACCCATTAATGCGCATGTTTCGGCTAACAGTAATAGCGTTTGGGCTTCGGCTCCGGTTGCTCCGGCGTTGCGAGCCTTTGAAAGCGATGTTTTGAGACTTTCGAGCGCTTTGTCATGCAAACCGAGCCTGTTCATCAATTCCGCTATGTTGTTTTGAAAAGTTATTTCATCGTCGATTGCTTTGGCCTCACCGGCCTTCTGAACTGCGTCCCGGTAATTTTTGAGGGCCTTGCCATACTCGCCCAAGGCTAAGAACAGATCTCCGATTCTTGCCAGGGTCACAGCCTCGTACTCTGAGTTTCCCAGTTTGCTGTAGATCTTCAGAGCCTGCTCATAATGCTCAAGAGCCGGAGTATAATCTCCAACAGATTCATAGACTTCCCCAAGATTGTTGTATTCACCGGCCTCGCCTGAAGCGTCTCCCAGTTTTTTCTTGGTCTGAATGGAATTCCTGATATGATCTATAGCCTTTTCATGAAGCCCCAGGTTTTTGTAGACGTTTCCCAAGTCTAATCTGGATCCTTCGTCTTCAATCTTAAAAACCTTTTTCTCAAGCTGCAGAGCCAGAAGTATATGCGCCGCCGGCTGGGTTGACTGCCCGCAATCCGCTGCGCTTGCCGACCCGTAAGCGAAAACAATGCAACTAAGGACGCTGACAGTCACAAAAAAACCAGGCTTAACAGTATTATTCATGGTGAGACCTTCAATTCTGGGTAAGCGTATATGAAAAAAAGGAATATTTTTTGCCAGACGGCCTCATAAGCGACTCCTGGCGCCAAATCGCCGTTAATTTGTTACGGCCACTGTTCCAATCTAAAATATATTTGTCGACAAAAAAAGACTTTCCTTTAAGGGCAGACCAGTGAGACCATAAAATGGTCCGCGTTTTGTCAAAAATTAATTGTTTAATTTCATTCATTAAGCTTCGGCCAGACACCAATGGATGCGCCTGAGAAAGTGTCGTCTCGAAAGGCAATCCGCAGCCAGGGAAACCTTGATCTGTCAATGGTGTCAGATGAGTTAATTTGAGAAGCCATGGGACACTATGGAAAGGTTGTTGTCATGACAAATCCTGAATTAATCGAAGGCTCGGGACGATCACGCGTGGTCCGGTCCCGAAAGAGGGTTTTGGCGTCAGGTTCGCTAAGTTTTATATTGGTGGGGCTGTTACTGGTCGTATCATGTGACAGGTCTTTTGCCGATAGTGATAGCTGGTTTTTAATTAAGGACAAGGATAATGTGTGCAAGGTAGTCAATTCAGCCGAGAAGCCACCTGGCGCGCTCAAAGGTCCATTTGCCACTGAGGCGTTGGCCAATGAAGCTATGGAGGTCGATTGCCCCAAATCCACGGTTGACAAACTGAGGGAGAAGGCGGTTGAAGGCCTGGAAAAAGCCAGGATAGAGGCGGAAAAGCTGAAAACGGAAATGGAAGAGCTCCGGAAAAAAGCTGAGCCGGGCATCGAGGCTGCCAGGGGGGCCGCTGAAAAATTGAAGGAAAAGGCTGGGGAAGGTGTCGAAAAGGCCAGAGAAATCATCCGGCAGCATCTTCCTGAAAAGGCTAACTGATCGAGTTTAGGCGATAGTACGCCTTGAAATAACTCGAACTCTTGATCAGCGCCATGATTGTGACGCGCAACATTCTTGCGCGTCCAAAAAGTCTGGCGCTATACCTGCATTTGCAGTCGGTACGAAGAGACACAACCATGAGAAAGATATCGACTATCCTGGCGTTTTTTTTCCTGATGTGCAGCGTAGCGGCGGTGAACGTTGAGGCTAGGGGACCGGATGATGAACGCAGAAAAGAAAGGGGGCCAGGCCAAATCGGGCAACCTCATTCTCAAGGAGGTGGCGCAAGGCCGTCCAGTCCACCTGCGCGCGCTCCGGAAATCAGGCGTTCAGCCCCCCCTGTACAGGCTCCCAGGCCTCAAGCTCCCCAAGTCTCCAGCCCTCAGCCACAACGCCGGGCCCCGGAAATCCAGCGACAGGTTCCATCTGTGCAACGGCAGGCGCCAGCCATTCAGCGACAGGCGCCACAAATGCCGCCAGCGGTGAAGCGACCGGCGCCACAGCCAAATGTCAGGCCTGAAATGACTCAACCGCCTGTCCGACGTGACATTCAGCAGCCGACCATGAGAAGGGAAACGACACAACCTCAGCTCAGAAGGGAGACGGTCAGGCCTCCGTCGAGTCCGGTCCCTGGAAAGATATCTCCGCAAGGTCCGCCCGTTGAACGTAGTTTGAGGCAAAGGGGTGAAGCTCCTTCAGTAGCTCCGGTAAGACCACCTAAAGATGCCCGGGATTTTTTCAGGTCGAGGATCGAACAGAGCAAAAGGCCAGGGGCCGGTCCGTCATCAGGTATTCAACCCCAGCCGGGACAGTCCTTTAGAAGGGCGCCTACAGAAGGTGACCTGCAAAGATTTCTGAAGCTGCCAAGAAGACAGGTTCGGCCTGAGGGCGGTCCAGGTGGAGCAAAGATTGGAGCTGCGGTTCTGGGCGGAGCTGCTGGAGCGGTGGCGCTCGATCACTTTTTGAACCGCGGTAGGCCACCAGCTGATCCGGGTGTTTCAGGATATTTTCCGGGGAAAGGTCATCGTCCCCACGACAGGCTCACTCCTGAAGCGGCGCATGTTATCAGGGAACGTTATCCGAACCGATATCCCGCGACATTCACGAGAGACTGGCGGGCCCACCATCCAAATCTAGGAAAGTATTACTGGCACCAGCAAGTCTGGCCTCATAGACCTTGGAATTACTGGTGGAGGCCTGCAAGCTGGGTTGCTCTAAGTTCCTGGATCGTATGGAACTGGGGAAGTCCGTTATTCTATGATTATGGATCGAATTTCTACTATGACAACGGATATGTCTATTTGAACGGTCGCCGGATCTGTTCGGCCGTTGACTATTATGATCAGGCGGTCAGGATAATCGTACAAACCCCGGAAGTTAAAGATGACGCTGATGACTGGATTTCGCTGGGTGTGTTTGCGCTGACCCGAGATCCTGCCACAGAATCCGGAGTTGCCATTCAGCTTGCCGTCAACAAGGATGGAGTCATTCAGGGAACCTATTACAACGCCGACAACGATGTGACCAAGCCGATAAAAGGAATGGTAGAAAAGGAAACCCAAAGGGCGGTTTGGACCTTTGCCGATGAAAATGGCGGCACAATCATAATGGAGACCGGTGTATACAACCTGACCCTGGATCAGACCGGTGTGCTCGTCCATCTGGACAATAAACAGACCGAACAGTGGTTTCTCGTTAGGCTGAAAGAGCCAGTGGCCGAGGAATGAGACCCAATTTGACATAAACGCAGCGGTTACCCTGTGATAAAAAACTGCAGGGTGACCGCCTCATCCATAGATTCACCCGCAACTGTTAAAATAACCTTTTATTCACGTGTCGACAGAATAACCCCGGTCAGTATCAAAGCCCCACTTATCAAATGCGAAGTAGTGATATGTTCCCCGAGCAGGTAAAGAGCCTCAACTCCACTGAACAGTGGCAGAAAATAGTACACAAATGAGGCCTTCGAAGGCCCTATAAGCGCTACGGACCTGTTCCAGCTCATATACGCCAGCACTGAAGGGCCAATGCCTATGTAAACTACAGCCCAGAATGAAGTCCATGAAAAGACAATGGTATCATCGGTGATCAATTCCCAAATTGACCAGGGTAGCAAAATCAGCATCCCGAAAACAAAAAGCGAAAAAAGGAAAGGTAAAGGGCTAAGTTCGAGTGGTCTTTTCTGGACCAGTATACTGTAGAGGGCAAAAGATGAAGCCTGGCCCACCATCCATAGATCTCCAGGAGAAAAACTCAGGCTTGCAAGCGTCGACAAACTACCGCCTGTGACGAGATAAAATACTCCTGAGGACGCTATCAGAATGCTCACTATCCTGTTGATTGTCAGCCTGTCATTCAGGAATATCCTTGCGAAAAGTATGGTGAAAATAGGCGAGCTTATCGCTATCAGGGTAAGATTCACCGCCTTTGATGATTCTGCGGCTATATAAACAATGGAATTGCAGACAGATATGCCCAAAAATGCTGTGAGTAAGACGTATGCGAGGTGTTTACGTATTATCTGCGCCTCATAATACAACGAGCGCAGCACAAAAGGGGCCAGGGCAACCGCGGCTATTATCGATCTCAAAACAACAATTGTGGCAGGGGGTAGCGAATCGTGGATTACCCTTGCAACAACAAAGTTACCCGACCAGATCAGGGTTGCCGCAAGAACCATAGCGTAACCCTTGACCATTCTGGACCTGTCATCAGATGCCAATTTTCCCTTGATCTCCCAAGCGCCTGGAATTCTAGTGGCATGCTAACACAATCAAACACGACTACCAACCGGTTAGAATCACTCGATTGTCACGGAAGGTCTCTCTACGGTGTGGTTGCGTATCTAAATAAACAATCACAGAAACTGCGCGAGATTGGAACTGGAGGATCTCAAAGCGAAGATTGGTAGGTTCTGGATAGTTTCCATTCGATCACGAAGTTTAAGGCCAACTCAATGTCATTGTCACTGACTTTAAGCAATCTGAGCAATTCTTCCAGGCCGCTTTTTTTGAGACGAACATGGAGAGTTTCCCCCGAATAACGGCTTTTCTTAAGGTTTCTGAGGAATTCCGGATAATTTGAGGAGTATCGCCCATTAGCGCCGGCAGCCATGGAATCGCAATAACTCCTGTTAAATTCGACAATAGCGTCATCTATGAAATGGCTCAGGCTCTTTCCAGATAGGCGTTTGACGGTCTTTATCCTGTCAATCGAGGAGTTGTCAATGTGCAGGCTCAATATCCGGGTTTCAGAAAAGCTGCAGCCAAAATTCTCTATCTGGGCTTTCAGATCAAAATCATGTATGTGTTTTCTTATGGCCGCCTCGATAAGGTTCGGGGAGCAGTCAGAATGACAGTTCAATGTAATGTTGTCATGATAGCACCTGAATTTGTCCTGGGTCTGAGACCAGTCTTGAGCATCGTCACCCGAAGACCTTTTCCTGCGCCACAATTCAACTGCGCGCTCAATTTCCTCATCCAACGATTTTCCTGCGATCTGGGCAAGATTTTTTAGAGCGCGGTATTCCGGAGTTGACAGGTTTAAATAGCGTAGAGGCTTTTCCAACGCCTCTAAATCATTCGTTGAACCACGATTTTCTCCAGTCTGCATCAGTCCCTTCCTAGATTATCTGCGTTATGCGGAGTTCAATCTGCTAACACGGGGCCAGGTGATAGCGCCTCCCGGAAGCCCCTCATCCACAATTGTGATTCGCCAGCAACTCGTCTAAACCACGTTTGAAGTTTGTTATCAATTCCGTCCTGTCGGGATCTTTTTTGTCCCTATTTTCAAACCTCGCCACGATATTCCATGGTGAATCGAACCGCCGTTTCTGCAGCAATTCAAACAATGCCACACCAATTCTGATCCAGACACGGATCACACGGATTATCCTGTTAAACAAAGACTACCGCTAAACCTGTGCGGCCTTATCATTAATAAAATGCCACCTAATTGTTAGAATTATGTGAGGACTATATTAGAAGTCGGTTCAGCGGATTCCTGATGTGATCCTTTGTGGTTTATTAAGAATATTTATAACAATAAGATAACAGCTAACATCCCAACCAGTAAATCAGGTAGCTTGACATAAGATATTCTTTTGGTTATTAAAGTCAACTTCCAGTGTTTTTATGGGACTGGAACGTGAAATAAGCATTATTTAATTAAACAAAAATGGTTATATTCACGAATCATTGTAGAAAATTGAAAGGGATAATTTGCGTTTTTTAAAAATTATCGTTTTAATGGCTTTACCTTCTGTTTGTCTCGCAGACGCCCACAAAAATTATTTTGACACCTATCTGAAGGACGTAACTACCAGATTGCACAGTTCAGACTACCCCGGCCCACTGAGCCATGAACTGGCCAAGGTGGCTCTTGCGCGTCAATCGCTTGAAGATGGCATTAACAGAAAATCGGAATTAAGCATTGCGGGTATTTCCACCGGTGGTTTTAACAAGACCATAGTAGAGGACGTGGTTTCTGAAAGCCTTTTACAGGTTGGCTACGCCTATGATGCCGAGGGTGGACGCTTCTATCAGTTCAGGGGCGATCGGGCAAATGTGTACTCCGCATTATGCATTGCAAAACTTTTTGATTTTTATGTAGACAGGTTTCTGGTAAATGAACAGTCAACATGGATCGCAGCCAAGGAGGTTTCCAGGGCAATAGCCATTGAGCCGGATTCCTTCGAACTCAACCATCTGTTTTACAATCAGCTTTGTCCAGATAAGACAATAGAAAAGGCCAACAGGCTCTTTGGTCCCAAGGCTGATTACGTGCTGCGCATAGTGAAACAGGCTGCGCCTCACTAGCTCTGCTCCTGAATTTATAAATCTCCTGCTTCAGCGGAGACGGCGTTCGATGGTGCCTAAAGCATTTACGAAAATATGGGCCGAAGACGTTGGTCTTACGGGGTTGCTAATAATCCTGTTCATAGAGACATTTGCAGTCTATCCGTTTCTGGACTGTGACTTTAGCGGTCTCATAATGCATCTGATCTTTGTGGCGGTGTTAGTGACGGGGGTCATGGCTGTGAGTCGAAAGCCTCACTGGGCTCGAGTGACAGCCATGATTGCCGTAGCAGGACTTGGATTCCGTTACTGGGGTCACGCGTACCCCAGTTCTACCCTGCTAATTGTAAATGTGGCAATCAGGGCCGTCTTTGCATCAATGTTGATTGTGGTCATCCTGGCACATGTTTTCAGGAGAGGCCCGATAACCGCTCACAGGATTTCGGGATCCATATCGGTTTACATGCTTTTGGGGGCGTTGTTCGGCTATCTCTATTTCATAGTGTTTGCGCTTGATCCGGGTTCCTTCAACCTCGATATAACGCAATATGGGGACAACGTCCACAAACTGATGGGAAAGCTGATTTATTTCAGCTATATCACAATGACCAGCGTTGGCTTCGGGGACGTGTCTCCGCTCAGTGAGGCCGCTTGTACTCTTGCTATGCTACAGGCGCTCATAGGTCAACTCTTTCCCGCAATTTTACTGGCCAGAATAGTCTCCATGGAAATTGAAGAAAGTCAGCGAAGACGCTGCTCAGAAGAGACCGATGAGTAGTTGGCGCGGGGTCACTTCAATCAACCAAAACGCAAATTTAGCCTCTTCCAAGCGTCTTCATGTTTGAATATCCCTAAAAATATCTTATACTGAATTTTAGCATTATCAGACCGGACCTTTCGAAGTTTCCTCCGTAGGGTATACTGTTGCCGCTCAGAAGATTGACACTGATCATTATATGCGTCACATCGCTGGCTTTGGCCGGCACGCTGTATGTCGTTTCCCGTATAATAGTCTCAAAAAGTTTCACAGAACTTGAAAACCGGTACGCCCTGAAAAATGTGGAGCGTGTCCTGGACGCCCTCGAATATGACACTGATTCGCTCAATCTGAAGGCGGCTGACTGGGCTGAGTGGGATGACACATATGCTTTTGTGGAAGACCTCAACGAGCGATACATCAAGGAAAATCTGACAGACGAAACGTTCCAGATATTAAGGGCAAATCTGCTGATATTCCTGGATACCCATAAAAATGTCAGGCATCAGCAGGGATTTGATCTCAGGGAAGAAAAGGCGGTTGAAGTCAACAAAGACGATTTGGTGGCAATCCTCTCAATTCCCGGGTTGACACTTCACGAACATGAAAAAAGTCATCTGGCGGGTGTGGTTTTGCTTCCGCAAGGTCCGATGCTTGTCGCTTCAAGGCCAATCCTGAACAGCCAACACTCAGGACCTGTCAAGGGAACGCTGATCATGGGCCGTTATCTCGATCAGGCCGAACTTGAGCAGTTGTCAAAACGGGTTCACGCCGAACTTTCAGTTGAACGGAGCCAACCCAGGCAGGCGGACCAAAATTTCAACAGGGCATTGCTTAATATTGTAAAGGGTGAGGAAAAAACAGTAGTTCCGGTTTCGGAAACACAGATAGCCGGTTTTGCCGCGATCCGGGATGTTCAGGGTGAGTCGCCCCTGATTGCGAGGGTCATGATGTCACGTGACATAACCAGTCATGGCGCCTGGACCTTAACCTATCTGTTCATATCCCTGCTTTTGATTACAACTGTTTTCGGATTTGTGACACTCGTTGTGCTCGAGAAAATGATAATCGCCCGATTGCTCGGACTCGAGTCGGAGCTTGCTTCGATAAGTCATTCCGGGCGGACGGACCAGAGAGTGACGGTAGATGGCTCTGACGAGATTACCAATGTCGCAAGGCGCATAAATGATGCTCTACAGGCTGTAGAAACAAGCGCTGACGAATTGCGGGTGAGTCGTGACACCATACAGGCCCTTATGAACGCATCTTCTGACGCAGCGACCCTTGTGGACAGAAACGGACGTCTTCTGGCAATGAATGAAGCCACCGCTCAGGCGCTCGGAGCAGATATGGAAGATCTGGTCGGCCGTAGTCCTCTGGACTTTCTGCCCGAGGACGTTGCAAATCTGAGGCGCTCAAAATTTGCTGAGGCTATAAGCTCGGGGCATCCCGTGAGATTTGAGGACACCAACAACGACAGGAGCTTTCAGCACAGCTTCAATCCTGTGATTGCCGCTGACGGTCAGGTTGACAAAGTCGCCATTTTTTCCAGGGATGTAACTGATGAGAAAAGAACCCAGCAGTTGCTGATAGAGGGAACGCGATTGAAGGCGCTTGGTGAGATGGCTTCCGGAGTAGCCCACAATTTCAATAATGTCCTTCAGTTGATGATAGGGACTGCACAGGCCGGTGAGATGCAGCTCGAACGCGGGCGAGTGGCTGAGGCTTTGGAATCTCTGAAGAAAATATCCGGTTCAGCGTCACTTGGTGTAGAGACCGTCAGGAGAATTCAGGATTTTTCGCGGGTTCAGTCGCCTTCTGGAGTCCCTGGTAAGGTGTTTGACCTGACCAGGACAGTAGAGAGCGCTCTTGATATGTCAGTGTCTGTGTGGCAGACAAACCCCTCAAAAGACGGCATAGACATAACACTCGAAAAAAGTTTGGAACCCGGATGCTTCATCATGGGAAGAGAAAACGAGATTTTCGAAGTCATCATTAATCTTGTAAAAAATGCGGTTGAAGCCATGCCTTCTGGTGGCAGGATAGATGTCAAAACCTGCAGTTCCGAATCGAGGGTATTTTTTGAAATTACTGACACTGGCGTCGGCATTGAACTAACCGATCTGACAAATGTTTTTATTCCCTTTTGGTCAACGAAGGGTTTTGCGGGCACAGGGATGGGTCTGGCCAGCTGTCAGGGAATAATTCATGGCCATAATGGTGAAATGACGGTAAAAAGCCAGAAAGGCGCCTGGACTACATTCGGATTCACCATTCCCAGGGCATGACCGCGCTCACTGAATCAGGTGGCAGTTCACACAGGTTGTGGGCTTCTCTCCCGTAAGGCCTTGCATGAGGTTCCTCACCGCCAGGTCTGCCATGGCCATCCTCGTCTCTATGGTAGCTGTCCCGATATGAGGCAGTAGCACTACACTTTTCAGTTCAGCAAGACCTTCAGTCAGCAGTGGCTCATTCTGATAAACATCCAGACCTGCGCCTTTTATCACGCCATCCCTCAACGCTTCCACGAGAGCTTGCTCGTCCAGCACAGGTCCTCTCGCCACATTTATGAGGAATGCCGTTGGCTTCATCATGTGAAGCTCCTCTTTGCCTATCAGTCCCCGGGTTTCTTCATTGAGGTCTACATGCAGGGAAACGAAATCAGATTTCCTCAACAGGGTCGGCAGGTCAACATAGGTGGCGTTCAATTCTCTCTCTTCACCTTCTGTCAATCTGACGCGTTTAAAATACAGGACCGGCATGTTGAAGCCTCTGGCGCGTCGGGCAACCGCTTTGCCGATCGCTCCCATACCTACTATTCCGAGGATCTTGCCTGATACTTCAGTTCCCAGGAAACCAAAAGGAATCCAGGAGCCGAATTCTCCCGCCCTCACTATGCGGTCAGCCTCAACAATCCTTCGCGCGCAGGCCATGAGCAACGAAAATGTAAGATCCGCCGTAGAGTTTGTGACAACGTCCGGGGTGTTTGATACCAGAATACCCCTTGCTGTAGCCGCCTGTATATCTATGTTGTCGTATCCGACTCCGCAATTGGCTATCATCTTGAGGTTCCGCGCCCTGTCGAGAACTTCCTCGTCGATGCGGTCACTGACCATGCACAGAAGGCCGACCTTGTCAAAGATCTTCGAAAGAAGCTCAAAACGTGGCATAGGCTGATATGCGCGATTTAACGTTACCTTGTAATCGTTTTCCAAAGGTTTCAGACATTCTTCTGGAAGATTGGCAGTTACAAGAATTTTCATCGCCTACCCCTTGATTCGTCTATTCGTCTATCAATATATACAAAAGTGGTTCCGCTTAGTCTAGTACATCCAGAGTAGTAAATTCATCGAGGTTTATAATTACGGTCCGGTTGAACATTTCAACTGATATGGCTATCTGGCCTTTCTTCGTATGTCTGGATACCACTCCCTCAACTCCCTTGAACGGCCCGGACACAACCCTCACCTTCTTTCCACTCGCCAGACCCGAACGCACAAAAAGATCCTTGCCAACCTTGAGCGCTATCGCTATCGATTCCAGTTCCCGCACAAACTGATCCTGATCAGGAACCTCGATGATACGGACAAAGTCATGCGAGCCATACAAAGCCGAGTGACTGTCCTTATCCAGCGCAAAACAGATGTACCCCCTGAACAGGGGCTTCAGGACAGTCTTTTCTTTGGGGGGATGCCCGTACCTTTTCTTGTGTTCATATACCGGAAGATAGTAGCTAATCCTCTTGTGCGTCAGAAAACTGGCCATACGCCATTCTCGATTGGGCTTCACATGCAGAGCCCACCACAGGCCCTTGTCTTCACTGAGCGTCCTGTCCTCAGGATATCGGCAGTAAATCTGTTCAATGTTGTTCATTCACACGTCCGTAAGTGTCTGGCTGCTAAGCATTTATTATAGCATAAAAAAATAGCCCGGTGAATTGTGTCTGGGACAGCGCTCGACTTTATACGCCTGACAAAATAATGTCAATTCAACCAGGCGTCCAACACCTGGAGTTTTGACAAATAACACCTGTAAATGCTAACATGCTTGTTACTGAACCGTCACAGTCCCCGGATTGTGAAGACTTATGCATAAAGCTTAATATAAACCAGCGTTTATGGTTAAGCTACGGGGCGAAGCTTTGTTCAGTATCTTACTTGAGGACGGTGCCGGTCCCAGCCACTTACGAATCGCATGGTCATGTTGGACATCTCGCCTTTATCTGGGCCAGTAAAAAATGAGCGGATCCTTGGGATTGGTTGTTTCGGCGCTCAAAAATGATCATCCATACATTATAGGTTCCTTTAGTAATATCGATTGTCAACCACTTTGAGCCTTCTGACGAAAGAATCGATACTCCGGGTTTTTGAGTCTTTCCCCAACTCCGAACTCCCAACTCCCATCTCCCGGCTGTTTACGAACTATTGGCCGACATGAAGAAACCGTTTC
>CAZIVV010000319.1:0-3325 GCA_964542775.1 uncultured Desulfomonile sp. | reverse complement strand
TAATAACATTGACTAAACCTCTATAAGAATGATAAAATATGAACAGTAAAGAATTTGCCAGTTAACAAATCAGTCCATTTGTCTCATGTCTGTTTGATGTAGGGGAGCCATGTACATAATTGACGAGGTAATTCAATGATTGCCCACGAAGATCCAGATTTTCAACGCAGGGCCACAGTAATAGGCAAAGCCTTCGAATCTCTTTGCAATGATCATCTGAGGGGGTTGGGATTTACGCTCTTGGGGCGAAAAAAGATTTCGGAAGCTGGTATTGAAATTGACCAAGTCGCTCTTAATGCCAAACGAAAAAGAATCTATTTTTCATTTGTGGGGGGACTTGAGGGTGATAGGCCGGGGCTCATGAGAACCGACACTACAAAAAAAGTCCTGTGCAATGCATTTTTAATGCGTCAATGCGCATTGGAACCTTTTGTGGTGATTGCTTCGGTTAAACCGGATGAAGTCTCTAGTTCCGGCAGAATGATTCGAACTGCAGGAAATGTCATATATGACCTCCTGTCATTGAGCATACCCAGAGATCGCGCAAGACTAAGAGAGTTACTTGATATCGTTGATTTCTCAACAGCAGTTTCGCCATTCGTATCCCATAAAGTCAAATTGGTACAACCCGTTAATGAACTTGAGCTTTCACCTTCTACCAATAGAGCATTTCAGGTATCTTGGCATCCAGATTTGAAAACGCCTCAAGTGGTGAAGCGAAGGCCACGCTCCGAGGTGGACAGGAATAAAAGAAGCCCGTCCGAACAGCAATCCGTTCTTTTTGATGAGGATTGATCGGTTTTATTTTTAGGAAAAAAACTTATCCTGATTCGGGGATGAGCCTTCCTTAATAATACCTTCCAATTTTCTCAGAAATTCTGTGGCCTCTTGGCAATTCTCTCC
The DNA here is from genome assembly GCA_964542775.1 of uncultured Desulfomonile sp. GTDB lineage: Bacteria > Desulfobacterota > Desulfomonilia > Desulfomonilales > Desulfomonilaceae > CAITZA01. Next base: position 2,422 of record CAZIVV010000319.1, on the reverse strand, counting down.
GGTACGTTCCCAGGCAACCTCCTCCTCGAAAACTCTCACTACTGGCAAGAGCCCTATCTGAGGGGCCATCAGATCACGTATTGAATCATACAAAGCTCTTTGTTCGTCCCGATAAATTGGGGAATTGTCTCCAGCTCTAATAGAGTTTGAGAGTTTTATCCACTCATCTCTGGAATAACCAAGCCTGGCATTGGCAGGATATTCTTCTAAGCTTACCTTTCGCAGTGGCGTAAAATGCTGCCTCTCATCAAATTCAATGCACAACTTCACTTCAGGGATGAAGAAGTCAAAGGCCAATTTATGGCCAGTTTTACCCTTTATATCTAAGCCTCGGTGGTTGTTAAGCGCTTCAAATATCTTTTTGATTTCTCGATTCATCGTCGATGGGTCACTCAAATCAGGCACAAAAATCAAGTCGTTTTTCCATTCGGTGATCACCTTACCGTAATGTCGTTCCAGTACTGTTTTTAACTTCGCTCTGCGGGCGCTCTTTATTGGATTTCGATTTGGTCTGCGATTCTCTGAGACTTTGAAAGAGGCTTCAAAACCCAATTCTTTAAGAACTCGAACACTGGCTTTTCCTCCGGAAAGGGTCTCGGGAGGTGGCATTATGCCCGTGGCATCATAAAACGAAAGCCTGAGGATATATTTGGCAGGGAGCAATTCACCATCCCAGAGCAAAAAAGCGCTCGTGGCCGGTTTGTGTTTTGGCCTTTGCAGTCTGTAACGTTTGATTGCGTTTTCAACATTTTTCCGTTTTAAGACTCGCTCGTCAAAATCCATAGCCAAATCCTTACGCTAATTCAGACCATCTTTTTGTATCCAGTTTTGGACATTACCGCGTGCTGTCTTCGAGAGCACATCTTGCAACCGGCCACGCGGTTTTTCTCCATCTCTATTAGCAAAGCAAATGCCAGATGAATAAGTGTGGCAAAATGGAAGGCTTCGTTCAACTCCAGTCCATGGGACGCTCCAAATCCGAGGTGAGTCAGTATAATGTGGATGGTGTAAAACAATTTCCGGTTTGTTAATTTGAACCAACCTATCCATTTTTTTCATCACCTGCTCCTTATAGCTACCTGGAGCCGCCGATGCCCTGCTTCTAGGGCTAAAAATGTTTAGATCGTGACACCCGAGTATCATCACGCTATCGCCGTCTAATTCAATAAAATGTGTGTCAAGGTCATTGCAATACATCAAGGAATTGGCCTGCCCTTGAAGTGGATAACTTTTGCCTGTCCAGAGTCGGAAATTTGAATCCTTGCTATCGTAAACTCCGACGAGTTCAGCGTGAGTGGAGCCATAATCACCGTCGTGATAAATGTCCACGCCTAGCGTAAAGTAATCGCATGCCTCTTCTAAAGCCGCTTGCAAGTCATCATTTAGCATGCACTCATACACCGCCTCTTGGGCCATGTTTGCAATCTCTGCGAAGTCTTGTCTGGTTGTTGGACTCCCATGAGTAAAATGGCTCAGGTCTGTGAGAAGTCTCAGACAGCCTCCGCATGTTTGAATAATCCTGCTTCTGACTTTCAAACTTCTACAGCATTCAAGTAAATCTTGTTTTTTTCTTGTCAGCAAATCGTCATAATCGTCTATTGGAAGTTCCCTTTCCACAAATCGAGTAATTCTGAAATCATGCATTTTATTTCTCCAATCTTGATCATGACAAAGAAATCAGAGTGATTGGTACCAAGTAGAAACGGATCCAAAGAGGGCCGATTCAAATTCGCGATCATTCAGTATATTAACGGAGCACAGTTGGTTTCGTCTTCCAGAACCATAGCTTTGCTCATGACATGGAAGACATTGTATTCTTGAGACATTATTGCGCTGGATCTCTTTTCATATTCCCTCAGAAAACTTAAGAAAGATTTTGCCAGATTGTCGTCCATCGGAGCAATCCTTTCCCAAAATTAAACCTCATCTACGATACTACAAACAAATTAACAGTATCTCAAGACGGGACTGGGGCAGCGCAAAACAGCATTAATTATGACTGAGATGATTACACAGAGATCAATCCCGATTACGCCCCTCACGGTTCAGCAACCTATCCCCAAAAGCTGCGCTGGCCAGACCAATCAGTTGATACTCCAGAAACGTTAGCCGGGTAGGCCCGAATTCAACCCACGGCCCCACATCAGAGTTCGACCACGCCTTAACCCAGAAATACACTTGCCGCCTTAATCTTGGCCGTTGAGTCGGATATTCGTCGAAAAGCAAATCAGCCCAATGCCTGTATTTTAGGTTTTTGTATTTGTCACCATGCCCCGGCAACACCACGGCGCTCAGGTCTCCAATGTGATATGCGTAATTATCTCCCCACCGGGCAAACTCACTGGTGTCCCGATCCACCCTCCTTATATTGGCGGAGAGGTTCTCGTCTTTCTTGCCCAAGGTTTCAGCCTTTCCAATATAT
>CAZIVV010000318.1:0-2135 GCA_964542775.1 uncultured Desulfomonile sp. | reverse complement strand
GATATTGTTCAGGTGGATATCGGAGCAGGGGAAATGACCGATATAGACACCATCACCGCCGCTGTTCTGGAGGGTCAGCCCATTGATTGTGATATGATGGGTACCGGTCAATCGGATGGTATGTCGCCATTGGCCGGGCTCGTAGCTCGAGGGTATCCGAAAAGTCAGATCGTCATGGGATATTATCAGGAAAAATTTAAAAAAATCGATTTCCAATTTGAAAAAAATGTTGTAAGCGTCGAAATTAGTGGGATTAACAACAACGAAAACCCAAAAACAACGACTGCTTACAACATGAACATCCTACAACAGATTTCGGTCACTGGCAACCTCATCGAGCAAGTTCCTAACAGCGACTTTTCAAATTTCTTGGGTAAAACCATCCAACTACTGGATTCGGAGACGAAAATCCTTGACATGATCGAGGACGATCTGGATTTCAAGGGCAAGGCAAAAAAGGCTGTTCGAATAGAGGATTTTCGTTATTTGGAAAGATATAATTGCGAATTGCTCGGCCATGAGTTTGATTCCAGTGATTGCACGCCTATTTCAGTGGAAGATCTGCAACTCCATCAGGGTCGTCCTCGAATGAGCGCAAAATTGGTCTACCTCATGATTCTGGTTCAAGGATATCTTGGCTCACTTACAAACCAGAAGAATTTTGATTTTCTGAAAGAATCAAGAACCTTTTCATTATTGCTCGAAGCCTATGGATGGAAATTTCCTGGTCGAAGCACAATCAATGAGAACCTAAATAAGGTCAGCCTCGAAACCCATGAGTACATTCTCAAAAGGCAGATTCAATTTCTGATTGGGCTGAACCTGGATGATTTTAAGGAACTTACAATTGACAGCACGTCGGTTTCCGCTGATTCAAAATGGCCCACCGACAGCGGAATCATTCTCGCCCTGCTTCAGCGTTCATACCATCTTGGTCAGAAATTGGACAGATTTGAAACGGAGAACCTTCGTCCAGGATGGTGCCCCCGTTGGCTCAAAGAGATCAAACAACTTGACTTTCAAATAAATTGCTTATCCGGGAGAAAGCGTAAACTAAAACGATTATATAAACAGCTTTTAAATAAGGCGGAAAAGTTCGCTGCACATCTATCCCGGGAAATGGAGCGCTGGAATTCGAATACGGACCTTCACCACCTTCTTCCAAGTAAGAAAGCGCAGGTCCGAACGGTTATCGACGTAATTGCCAAGGACACAACAGACGTTTCGCGAACCATTTTGAATGCTCGAAACAGGATTTTCCAAGGCGTTTCCGTAAAGGCAAAAGAAAAAGTCTTAAGCATCAGTGACCCCGATGCTGCATTCATCAAAAAAGGGGGGCGGGAACCAGTAGTCGGATATAAACCACAGCTGGTGCGTTCAAAGCAGGGATTTGTTGTAAGCCTTGTGCTGCCGCCAGGCAGTGCTTCTGATTCAGGACAGTTTGTCCCAGTAATTGAACAAGCAATCAAAAACTCCGGTGTCCTTCCACATTTGGTAAGCGCTGATGATGGCTATTCATCCCAAAGTGCTCGAAAATACTTTTTGGACAAGGGCGTTGATATTGTAAATATTAGCGGGTCAAAAGGAAAGAAAATAATCTCCGATGATGACTGGAACAGCGATCTTTACAAGGAAGCCAGGCGCAACAGGTCGGCAGTCGAATCCCTCATGTCAATAATGAAGGGATGTTTTGGTCTTGGCAGAATGTTTGTGCGTGGGTTGGATAACGTCCGTCGGAGTATGTTTCAGAAAGCCCTGGCATACAATTTTCTCCGATGCATCCATTGGATTGAAAATCCAATAGAGCAAACATAGCCCAGGAGGGGCTCTAAATCCGGTTCTCATTCCTAACCCGGATGGACTACGTCCAAAATTTCTGGCCGACAAACAATTTTGCCTGTCACCCCCGCTTGGTCATAAATTCAAACCGTTTTTCGCTAGTTTTTTGCCAATTCCGAGCCTGATCGTTTTTCATTTTTTAGAAAACGAAGTGGTCCAAAATGACTTTTCGGATAGCCTCTAGCTTCTGCTGCTCTACTGAAGGCTGTCGCCTCCGGCACACCCCAGTATCTGTTCGCTTCTTGGGAAGGAAGGTCTATTCCGAAGTGTTCGTCGTGCTAATCTCGGCCCTGATG
>CAZIVV010000317.1:0-1743 GCA_964542775.1 uncultured Desulfomonile sp. | reverse complement strand
TGAACAGTGGCCACAGTAGCTCGGGAAGCGCATTCGGGGCCCCGAAAAAGAAGGCGTGATGGCCAATCAGGTAGGAAGTGCCGGTATAGCCGTCATGTGAATACTTCTTCAGGAGCCTTTGGACTTTCTGCTTTTCTTCGTCGCTCAGCGTAGTGTTTTTAGGTGATAGCAGGGACTGTTCTTCCTCGAGGTAGACCGGTTCGATGTTTTTCCAGTCCAGTTGCGATAGTGTCCGGCGGAACAGTTCTTCATCCTGGGAGAAATCCGTGTCGGGAAACTGGTCTTCCTCGGTCCTGATTATCTCCTCAATTTTACCGTCAGCCGCGAGCCGGAAATTCCGGAGGGCCCTCTCGTTGATTACATAACAGGCAAGATAGACTTTTCTATAACTGTTGAGGACTCTGACATCGTCATCACTCCTGCCTATGAATTCGAACATGAATTGCGAACCGGTCCCGATGTAGTCATCCAGGATGACCAGCGCACGGTCGCCAAACTTCTCCGGGGCCTCGGCTGTCGCCCTGACCAGATAGTCGAAAGTCTTGAAATCCACCGACGGGACAAGGTTCGACTTCCTGTAAATGTAGCAGACAACATCACCGCTGCGGCAAGTGAACTCCCTGCTGAAATCGACATCATGGAAGCCGGTAGTGTCGAAATTGTCCCGTGCCAGTCCCTCGACCAGCTTCTCGTGAAGCCGCTTGGTTTCCCGCTTGAGCCGAGGCTGAGTGTGGTATTCAATGTTCCTCAACAGCAATAAAGCCGCCTCGCGATCCACGCCCTCAAAACGCCCGAGCCATCTCGCAATCGTTTCCCGGCGAATAACAGGCTCGTTGAACCTATCAAACAATTCATCCACGGCGCTATCAAAATCGGGGGCCAACATTCGCTTCACCGTATTCTCCGGTTCGTGAACATGATTCTTGTCCATAAGAGTTCCCAGCATCACATGATTACATTGACGGCAATCTTGTTTCCCGGTGTCCCGATAGCTACCCGGCTTTATGGAACAGGACTATTCTGTTGGTGTTGGTGCCTGATTTCATGTTCTTTACGCCCCATATATTTGAGGTCTTTGAAAATTCCTGGGAGTTTATCAGGATTCCACGGCATTCAAAACCGGCCTCTAACCCTAAAGGGACCACGTATTCATCCAGCTTAACAGTCCGGTTTTTTACCTCGCCGACTTCAAATGCGACCCAGCCCCCACGTTTTGTGATCCGGTGCAGTTCAACAAAAACCGGTCCCATCGCAGCCGACCATTCTTCAACTGTTCTGGCCATGGTGATGTGCTACGAGATTTCCTGCGCATCCAGAAAATTGAACCAGCACCTCATCCAGTTATCTTTGGAATACTGGACTATATTAAGGAATGGAGGAGACGTGACCGTCAGGGCGACGGAATCCGAGGCTATTGCGGGTGTGCAGGACGCCTCACAATTCAGGAACATTGCTGACTCACCGGACAGTCTTAAATTCTTCATTTGCCCATCAGTGACATTTCGCAAAAGCGTTTTGGTTTTTCTTATTATGATCTCTGTCGTCGAACGGTATCCCGGAGTCTGGTTTCTCTGTTCGTTGATCTTAACCTGGCTCTCCGGTGAGACTGCCTGGTTTGGCGGCAATGTGTAAACAGAAAAAAAACCTGAGGAATGACCGGTTAAACGATTTGTCGCCACCATTGCAATCCAGCGATCAACATTGTCATCCTCCCCGTTACAGACTCGATTGTGGAGGTATTGC
>CAZIVV010000316.1:0-14336 GCA_964542775.1 uncultured Desulfomonile sp. | reverse complement strand
CAATTTCACCTTTGGCAGCGGAAAGCTCTACGAGATCTCCAAAATTCAGGGACTCGTTTTGAATCCGTTTACTTCTCGGAGGTCTGTTCCGGGATGACTTTGGCTCATTTTTCAGTGGGATCATTTGAATGCTTAGTGACTGGGCTTATTGGATGCGCAGTGACTCGGGCTTAACGTTCATTCCTTTTGCACGCTTTCGCCAAAACTTGTCGTTGCAGGTGTACCGGATTCTAAATAGGGTTCGTGTGGATTGGGGTGTCGGGTTCCGTTTCCGCTACGATGATTTCAATGTCGTCGAAATCATCAGTCGCCGTTTCATCCTTCAGAACTGCTGGATTTTCTACCTTAAGTTCCATGAAAATCTGTTTTTTCTGAACGGTTTCGAACGGTTTGGAACTTAGCAGTAGCTTTCCATCGCCTGAGAGCACCTGGATTTCACATTCTGAATTCAAAGGGGCTCCGAAAGCCTGGAAAACCCCGTCCGAATTAGTTGTAGTCGACAATTTGAATTGTTCACTTCTGCAGGCGCAGTTCACGGTGAGACCGGACAGAGGAGCTAAATCATTTAGGGAAACGACTTTGCCATGTATCAGGCAACCTTCGGGAATCATGGAAATGTCGAAACCTTCGATCTTGCCGCTTTTTGCCGGGAGTTTTATCGGCCCCGCCGAATTCATGACGTATCCGCGCTTGTATACGTTTATTGAATGCGCCCCGGATTCGTTGGACTGAACTCTGTAAGACCCGCTTTCTCCATTGGTTCTACAGGATTGCCCCATCTTGTTTCCATCTTTGTCCACCAGGTACACGACCGCCGTTGCAAGACCGTCATCGGAAGGATCTATCACACGACCTGAAACGACTATCTTCTCTTTATCGCGCCTCTCAATCTCCTCAGGTGAAGGTAAATCCACTGCAGATGAAAACCTGAACTCCTTGGTTGACAGTGATTTTTCTCTTTCTGCTTCAGAATTTCTGGAAGTCTTTGACTTAGCCTTTGATGAAACTCCAAATTCTGGAATAGGATGGTCTTCACCATCCAGAGGTGTCGGAATACCATCTAATGTTGGCGCTGAACTTTGATGAGACGCCGGTCTCACAGACACTATGCCATCCTTCAAGGGTTCCTTACTCATCCTGTACGATTCCGGACCCCTGATAGACTTTCGAAAGGTCTTGGGACGATTAGAATCACCAAAACTTTGAATGAAACCGCCAGGATTAGCCCTATCGCGGGATATGTTCCCCCAAAAGGTCAACTTCAACAACGTTTGGATTCTTGTTACCAAACGGTTTTGAACCGCAAGGTTTATCGCGGAGAGAACAAAGACACAGAAAAGGATCACATAGATTGTTGGATGAAGATGAGTGATTGTGTAGAGCAAACCCGTCTCGCCCTGCGTTTGTACCGGAGCGGCGCCCCATGAATGAAATGGTAGCGTTAACGCGCAGGCCCAAACAACTGTGGTCATTGTACGGAGACTTGGCTTGATTCTTTTTGTCATTCTTTATGCGCCGATGTTTTCGGTCATGCCATGCATGATCTCTGGGAATATGGTCACTTACACGAACCCTTTACACGAGAGTCCTTTAAATCGTTTTAGAGTTCAATGGTTAGAATTTGTTCCTGAGTTAATTTTGAACGAGGTCTATCATCGGAATTTACGAAAGTAAATCAAAAAATGAATTTCTCCCGTAAATACTCACTAACTGAGGACTAAAATGATGTCCGTTAATTTCAGGGAAGGTGAACGGTTTTGAATGTAAAGTCATCATTATTGCCTAACAGCATGAAATACCTAAACTAAAAGCTGATCAGATCAGACAGTAACTGAATTCGGGCAGCGCGCGTACTTCCAGGAATGATTCGTGCTGCAAACTTGCCTCCGGACATGAACGGGATGTCATCAGAAGGACCTGACAGGAGGGAAGTTACGATAAGCAGGCCCCGGCAGCTGTCTCACCAGCGTATGTTTGGGTCATCGGGAAATTTTATTTCTCTCCACAGGACCCCCCACATTTCCTTGAGCCTTGGGCCTAGACGACCTATCAGACGTTGCCAATGAGTGCGACCTGAATCCACATCCTCAAGAATCTCTGTTATCAGTTCATGAAGATTGTATAGTTGTTCTTTTGGAAGAAAAGATATGGCTCCCTTGTCTATTGACTTCTGAAAACTCTCCGGGCTAAGGGCATGGGCTGTCAACATTACGGCCGGGATCTTCTGCCTTCTCGAATGCTCCAGCAACTCAAAACCCCTGACTCCCATTATGTCGAGTATCACAAGATCAAGATCTCCTCTTTCAATGAGATCCCTTGCCATTTCGTAGGACGATGCCGTGATTAGTGAAGTTTCTTCGAGTTGCTCAGCTATGATCTCCAAAACATCGTGTTCGTCATCCACAGCTAGAACTCGCCTACCCTTGAGCAGACTATTTTCTGATTTTGAAGAAGTTTCCATTTTATACTGGCTCTCTGGGTTGATTGAGTCTCACAAAAAGAATCGTTAAGACTCCCTGAATCTCTAACATGCCACTTGCGCCGGTCGCTTATTGGCCATGACTTCAGTATTACAGTTCAGTGAGCTTCATTACCCCTCAACATCGTCGTTCGAATTGCTCGCCAGGTTCAAGAAATCTGTTACCAACGCAAACACCATCAGGGCGCATCCAAAAGAAACCGCAAAAACAAAAGGGTAATAAGGCATCTTGGTAGTTTCGGAAAGTTCGCCGGTTAGCCTCATGGTGTTGGCAAATACACCGACCTGCCAGCTAGCCAAGGTGAAGAATACTGCCCCCAACACCAATCCGAGGGCAGTCACCAGTTTTCTTACGGGAGGCGAAAACCTGGATGACAATATATCAACTGCTATGTGGCTTTTCTTGACTTGCGCGTAACCCAGGGGCAATCCTGCAGCTATAGCGCCCAGGAAACCAACGAGCTCGTAAGCGGGGCCAAGAGGATTTCCAAAAAACCGCATCGTCATGTTGATTACAGAGACGGCCATCATCATAAACAGCGCAACACCGCCAATTATTGCGCAACTATTCATCATGTACACATTCAGTCTATTAAGGCTTCTCATTTGTTTAAGTCTCTGAAAGACAAGGGGGTGAGACTAAAGGATCTTAATTCATCAAAAAGATCCTTTAAATATCATGTGCCCGCTCTTACTTCTGTTTCTCTTTCCGGTGTTTTTCATTGAGCATGTTCAGTTCGTCAAGAAATTCTTTGCCCGGTAAACCGGCCTCCTGAGTCTTCTTCAAGTACTCTGAAACCAAAGGGCTCACCTTGTTTTTTGCTTCAGCAATTTCTTCCTTGCTCAGAGTTATGAACTCCACATTTTGAGGATCCTGCTTGGACCATTCTATCGCATCAGAAGCATGTTTGTCGACATACATTCCTGTCCATTTGGCCTGCTCCAGACCCAAATCTTCAAACACCTTCTTTACATCCGCTGGTAATGATTCCCACTTCGATTTATTCATGACAACTGCAAAAGGCACCACCCACAGATTTCCATAGGTTACATACTTGCAGTATTCAGCAAATTTCAGATCCTTCATGACTTCAAGCGAACTGACAAGTCCGTCTATTACGCCCTTCTGCAACGCTTCAGGCACCGCCGACATAGGCATTCCCTCAGGAGCGGCTCCCAGAAGTTTCAAAATATCGACTCCGGTGCCGGCGGCCCTCAGCTTGACTCCCTGCATGTCAGCAAGCTTGCGGACCGGTTTCTCCGACATGATGTGAGCTGGAGCGCAGGTAAACATGGTCAGAACTTTGACATCCTCAAAAGATTTAGGCTTGAATTTCGTATATAACTCCCACATTGTGACACTGGCTGTTTGCCCATTGTCAAACATGAAGGGCAAGTCCATCGCCTCAAACAGTTTCCATCTGCCAGGCTGATAAGCCGTAGCCAAACATCCTATGTCCGCCAGACCTTTCACCACACCATCGTACATGTTCTTGGCGCCAAGCAACGTTCCTCCCGGAAACGTCTTTACGTTGACCTTCCCGTCTGTCCGCTTTCGAACCTCCTCAGCCCAACGCTCCATCTGAACGCATGGAAAAGTCGTAGCTGGTGGGAAATTGGCGTAAGTTAACTGTATGGTCTGAGCATACGATACACCTTGATAAATTACCCCAATAAAAATGCCAATGGCTACTGACAGGATCAGTTTACCGGTCCTCTTGAACATTTGCCTCATTAAATTGCCCTCCCCGAGATCAGAAAGTCTTTTGTATCGTGGTAAGCAAAAAAACAGCTTCCAGCCTCCAGAATCGACTAGCCACATCAACAGTCTACAAAATAACACAAATCCGGTTCTCACCTCATGGCTTCAACCGCAGTTATGACTATAGATTACAAGCAATATTTGTCAACACACAGGTTCTCGTAATTTTTGCCTATTACAATCTGGCCACAAAATTAATTGATTTAATCAGGCACAATGCGGTTAAACATTATTTAGTTTCTAGGTTTTGGTTACATCAATCTAGTATAATTATTTTTTTATTGCATTTTAAGAAAAATGTGCTAAGTAAGGTTCCGCGTAAGGGGGCCTGGGCCTTCCTAAATTGGCGCCACAGGAGTGTATCGATGAAAAAAGTTTCTTTTTTAGCTCTGGCTTTGACCGTATCAATGGCGGCCTTGGTCTTGAACGTAAATGCAGAGGATTTGGCCAGCCAGATTTCAGCTCTTCAGCTAAAGGCGGAGAGAGTGGAAACACAGATCAATCAGGCTCGCCAACAGACCGACGCCCAAATTGACCAGCAGGTCAAAGCTCTGATCGGTCAGGTTGACAATCTTGTCAAACAGAGGGTTCAGCTGGATTCTCAGATTGCTAAACTTGAAGTCCAGGCTGACGAGATCAAAAACAGTTCGAAGGCCAATCTTTCAAAGCAGATTCGCGGCTATGACCAGGAACTGTTATCTCTAAAACAGCAAATCTCTGCTCTCAACGCCAAAAAATGGGCGGAAGAAGCTCAAAAACTCAAAGAACAGGAAGCGCCTCAAAGCGCAGTTACTGCGCCTCCAGTGGCCAAGTAACAACGAAAAGTCTTCACAGAAAAATAGATAGCGCCCGCTGAACTTAGCGGGCGCACAGCTCCCAAAGTTCCCGGTCACCCTGCCAGCATAAAGAACAAAGTCACAAACACGAAAAAGACCAAGCAGGGGATATCTAATGTTTTACTTGATCATCACTGAACCACTGGTTATAGAAAACTATTTAATTTATTAGTTTCATTGTTTTTTATACTTTTTTTTGATATAATGCCAACCAGTCACCCATGAAAAGCTATGGAGCTCAAATGAGGCTTCGCCAATTAACAATATTATTCCTGGCAACAATGCTTCTGTCCTCTTGCGCTTCCCAGCAGGCGCTGTTCAAGAGTGTGGCTTCCAAGGTCTCGGTGGACCAGAAACCGGAAGTCAAACAGGAAAAGACCAAACAGACGGCTGATGATGAAGATGGCGCTTTTCACATAGTGGGTAGTGGTGAAACCCTAAAGCAGATCTGCGACGTATACGGCCTGGATCTGAAAGCGGTGGCCAGCATAAACAACGTAGGATTGACCGACAGGCTGACCAAAGGACAGACGGTGTTCCTTCCGGCTTCCGCGTTGCTCAATGACTGGGATGAGAAGGCTGGATCTCATCAGCGCACAGTTGTGAGTTCAGAGACTAATCGTGATCGCACATTCGCCACATTAATACGCGGGGCAAAACATTCATCCGTTCCCGAACTTAAATACCCCGTGCCCAAGGGCGTTTTGACCTCTCCATTCGGATTTAGATGGGGAACCTTCCACACAGGATTAGACATCGCGGCCCCAGTAGGCGCCCCGGTGATTGCGTGTTCTGATGGAAAGGTAATTTTCACTGGAACAAGAAAGAGATTCCGCAGATATGGCAACACAGTCATGCTGGATCACGGTAAAGGGGTCTACACATACTATGCCCATCTGTCCGAAATAAAAGTCAAGAAGGGGCAGAATGTGAGGAAGGGTCAGAAAATAGCCCTGGTTGGAAACACTGGCAGATCAACCGGCCCACACCTTCATCTCGAAGTCAGAGTGAACAACCAGCTTTACAACCCCCTGGCCTACATTCCTGAAAAAGAAATGGTCGGCACCCGCCTGGCCAAGAGGTTTTCTGAATCTCCTATGGGGCCTGTTCTTGCCAAGTGGCGCGTTCCGGACCTGATAACCCTTAACAGATGAGTTCTCCCACAACCTTCAAATTAAATGTTCAATCATAAATTGGGGATACAAACGATCATTATGCGCCCTTTTTGGCGGAGCAGAAGTGTCAATACTTTTGACATACTGAAAAGAATCCTGACAATGGGGCGTTGTCCTTACCGAAATTGATCCTGAGCTAACATCAATAAATCCGATCTGATGTCCTTTATTGATTAGATTCGAAAGTGGCATGTTAATTGCCGCGTCTGATGGTAGCAAGTCTTTTGGAGGCGTTTATATAAACAATCCAGGACTTAGCTCAGTTGGAAAACAGTTCCCAAGCGATCCAGTATTTTTATTGACATAAACCATTTAAAACTGTAGCATTATGTGTCTTTTCAGTATTATTCCAAAAATACTCAAGAGTTCAAGACAGCATCAATCTCGAAAGCGCTCCTAAGCGGCAAAGCCGAAAAAAGGGGCCTATGCAAGCAAGGCAACAAGTTTAAGGAGGTCAAAGCATGTCGAAGCTAGTTAAACCCCATGGTGGAGGGGATCTAAAACCTTTATTACTAACAGGCGCAGCATTAGCGGAAGAGAAAAAGATTGCCGAGTCCTTACCCAAAATTTTTATTACATCCCGTGAAACCGGTGACCTTCTGATGATGGGTTGTGGCGCTTTTACTCCCCTGGAAGGTTTTATGGGTTATGCCGACTGGAAGGGTGTTTGCGCTGAATTCAAGATGGCCAACGGACTTTTCTGGCCCATCCCCATCACCGTCTCAACAGACGACGAAAATGTTAAAGAAGGCGACAAGATAGCTCTGGTTGATTCTGAGAGTAATGAAATAGTTGCGACCATGACCGTAACAGAGAAGTATCAGATCGACAAGAACTATGAATGCAAGCAGGTCTTTACGACTGATGACATGGAGCATCCCGGTGTTCAGAAGGTCATGGCTCAGGGCAAGTACAACCTGGCTGGACCGGTAAAGGTTCTGACCGAGGGCGGTTTCCCCGAGCAGTACGGTGAACTTTACGCCACTCCTGCAGAGACAAGGGAAATTTTTGAGAAAAAGGGCTGGAAGAGAATTGCAGCTCTGCAGCTTCGTAACCCCATGCACAGATCGCATGAGTTCCTGGCCAAAATTGCTGTTGAAGTCATGGACGGCGTGATCATCCATCAGCTTCTTGGCAAGCTCAAAGCCGGTGACATCCCCGCTGACGTTAGAGTCGCAGCCATCAACGCTCTGGTTGACAACTACTTTGTCAAGGACACGGTAGTAACCAAGGGTTATCCTATGGAAATGCGTTACGCCGGTCCTCGTGAGGCGCTGCTTCACGGTGTCTTCCGCCAGAACTACGGCTGCTCACACCTGATCGTCGGTCGTGACCATGCTGGCGTCGGCGACTATTATGGACCTTTCGATGCTCAGACAATCTTCGACAAAATCCCTGAGGGCGCCCTTGAACTGCAGCCTTTGAACATCGATTGGACCTTCCATTGCTACAAGTGCGGTGGAATGGCTTCAATGAGAACCTGCCCCCACGGCAAGGCTGATCGTCTCCTCCTGTCTGGAACCCTGGTTCGTAAGACCCTATCAGAGGGTGGCGAGCTGCCACCGGAATTCTCAAGACCCGAAGTAGTCAAGATTCTTCAGGACTACTATCAGGGACTCGAGACCAAAGTTGAAATCAAACTGCACGGCGCCGCCACTGGTGACGTCAAGAAATAGGTTTTCTATACGTTTTTGATCAACTTCAACTATAACCCGATCACTGATTGTTTATCATTCGGTGATCGGGTTTTTTTCCGGTTAAATAGCCGGTTACGTATTTTCTGCTGTGTAAGCTTGACGTATTTGGGATTCTGCGCTTATGATGCAGAGATTCACAAGTGTCTTCGGGGACCGTGGGGACACGAGACCTTTAGTGATGACGGATTCGAATGTTGATCCGGAAACGGAAGCTTGCTTATTTTTCTTTCGTGATTAACCATTTTAGGAGAGTTTCCCGAGTGAATCGACAAGCCTCACAGGGTGGAATTGGAACTGGAATCTGATGAGAGACCTCTTTGAAAAGTGCTACGCTTTCAACCGTGACCAGGAAGCCATTGAGTTGGGATTTTACCCTTACTTCAAGGCTATTCAGGATTTAAAGGGAACACACGTTACCATAGATGGCAAAGACCTCATTATGGCGGGTTCCAACAATTATCTGGGCTTGACCACCCACCCGAAAGTGAAACAGGCGGCGTTGGATGCTTTGGTGAAATTTGGGACCAGTTGTTCGGGATCACGATTTCTGAATGGAACCCTGGAACTTCACGAACAGCTGGAACAGGATCTTGCCATTTTTATGGGTAAACAGTCGGCTCAGGTTTTCTCAACCGGTTTTCAGACAAATCAGGGTGTGATAGCCCCTCTGATGTCGCGGACCGACACCATAATAATAGACAGGCTTGTACATGCCAGTATTCTGGAGGGTGTAAGACTGTCTTTCGCTAAGGTCAGGCGATTTCGTCACAATGACGTCGAATCTTTGCGTCGAAATCTCGAGGCATCCTCTGATTCCAGTGGGATACTTGTGATTGTGGATGGTGTGTATAGCATGGAAGGAGACCTGGCGGCCCTGCCTGAAATAGTCGCGGTTTCCAAAGAATTTGGCGCCAGAATCATGGTTGACGACGCGCATGGCATAGGTGTCTTGGGTGAACATGGACGAGGAGTATTAGAGCATTTCGGTTTAACAGATCAGGTAGACCTGGTGATGGGAACCTTCAGTAAGTCCCTGGCGTCGCTTGGCGGTTTCATTGCAGGCGACAAAAAGGTTATAAATTACATAAAACATCACTCAAGGGCCCTGATCTTCTCGGCGGCGATGCCTCCTTCAGCAGTGGCCGCGGTCAAAGCAGCGCTCGAAGTAATCCAGGAAGAACCCGAAATTCGGGAAAACCTTTGGCGCAACACCAGGTTTCTCATGGACAAAATAGTGGGGTTTGGTTTTGAAACAGGTCCTACTGAGACTCCCATCGTGCCTATCATAGTAGGGGATGACGCTCGAGCGGCCTTATTCTGGAGGCTTCTTTTTGACGATGGAATTTTCACAAACTGTGTCATCTCACCGGGAGTTCCTCCGGGGTCGCAACGGATAAGAATGTGTCTGATGGCAACGCACACTACCGAAGATCTGGAAAAAGTGGCCGAAAGTTGTTTCAGGATTGGTAAACAGATCGGGATAATATCTTGAGCATGGGAGTGAAAATGTCTAATTTTATGCCGGCAGGTCGTAAACGAAGAGGAATTGGAGTCTTGGCCGGCCTTGGATGCTTGGCTATATTTGCGATGGTCATGACTTATCAAATCGTGTCCACCAACCCAGTTTTTGCGACAGCTACTGACGATTCATCGGTAGTCGCAGGCAAAAACAGGGCAGATCAGTCTGGTGCGTCTTCTGAGTTGTTTGAGGACAGACTCAACAAGATGGAAAAAACGCTTCATTCTATCAAGATAACTGGCGAAAAGGCTGAGGACAGAAGTTACTTCAACAAAATGATCAGCGTTGAAGTGATACGCTACCTCAGACTCATGGTAATTATGCTGGTAGTCATAGCGATTGTTTTTCCGTTGGCAATATGGATCCTGGGCAGAAAGAAAATGTTAAATTTTTCGGGATCATCGGCTGAACTCGCAGAAACACTGCTCCAGGTAGAAGAGCGTCAGGCCAAGCTCGCCAATATTCTCAAGGAAATTCAGGGTGAAGTAGATTACCTGCACACCATGTCGACTCCGGATCTCAAGAACCTCATTCAGCAGGCAGAGAATTACCTCAAACTCAGCCAGAAAGAACTGGAGAAAGCCTCCAGCAAAAATCCCAAATAATTCTATCTAGATCTGTTGTGCTGACCCTGCGCAAAAAAAGAGCGGCTCACAGGCCGCTTTTTAATTTTTTATGCCACCTATTCGCATTTGTTTCCAACAATTACTACGCCACTATCTGGTTGCTTCATCCAGGGTATTAACAAGATTTTTGGCAGAATCAGAAAGCGCCCCCCTGTTTTCATAGAGCGCATCCTGAACTGATATTTCCTTGCCATGATAAACTTCATTCGCATTCCTGTCGGGCTCAAGAATGGATCCTGATAGAGCTACTCCCATGAAAAGACCTTTTGAGCGTGAATAGGACAGAATTCCGGATTCCATGGTCCAGTTAGTCTCAGCTCCGGCATCTCTGCCGACCGGCCCCGCTGAAACCGATACATCGACGCCGAGGATTAACTTTTCCTCGAGTAGTTTCTGGATCGTTTTTTCGCTCATCATAAGCAGTATCAGGTCGATTGACTGAGCCCCCAACTGAACGCCAAAACTGCCCTGTCTGATGCCAAAGAATACAGGATGACTCCAGGCTCCCGTATTCTCGTCCCTACGCAACACCACACCTGAACCAAAGCTTACTCCTACAAATGCTCCTACATTCCAAACGTTAGGGAATATGGCTAATCCGCGGCAACGCTGAAGCAGATGTTTTGGGATTCCGCTGTCCGGCATGTCAAGAGATTGCTTAAGTACGTTTTCACTGGAAGCTATTCGAGAGTCAAGAGTTTCAAAATCGGCAGCGTGAACAATCGACGCGCCTAGCACGCCGATTGTAAGTATTTGTGTAAAGACGACGAACAGTCCCAACTCCCGATTTGTTGTCAGTCCTGTTTTCATGTTTGTGATCGCATTCACTCCTAGTGTCGGAATGCCCGCTGGTTTGTAAACATCATTGAAACCTTCGGGTTGGCTTCGTTACAAGCCTGGATTGATTCATAATCCCTATCGGAGCCTCCCGGGTGGACAATTGCGCTCACTCCCATTTTAATCCCCACGTCAACCCCGTCCCTGAAAGGAAAGAAAGCGTCAGAAACCATTATTGAACCGATTAGGCCTCCTTTTAAAACATCGACCTCATGGTCAAGCTCCTGGCGAACCTGGGCATCGTCCATTTCATTGAACGGCTTTCCGTATCGACTAAAACACAGCCTGTCCCTTAATTTTACCTTTGCCTTGATGACAGCCAGTTCTGCAACTCCCACTCGATCCTGCTCTCCAGTGCCTATTCCGACCGTGCATCCGTCCTTCACGTATATGACCGAATTGGATGTCACTCCCTGTTCAACGGCCCATCCAAAGACCATGTCGGAGAGTTCACGTTCGGTTGGCGGACGTTCTATAATGTAGTCTGCGCCGTTATAGTTAGCCTTGGCAGGGAGCAGATCTTTGGAAGACCTGATATTATTAATAGGAGACTGTTGAACTATTATCCCACCATCGTTGAGCGATTTGAAATCAATGAATCGCTGGTCACAAAAGCCTTCGAGCCTGTCCATGCGTGGAATCAGGAGGATCCTGAGATTCCGCCGACCCTTTAAAATATTTACAGACCCTTCCTCGAAGTCGGGGGCTGCTACCACCTCAAGATAATTCGAAGCTATAAGCTCAGCGGCCTCCCGGTCGACTGGCCTGTTGAAAACAGCGGCTCCGCCAAAGGCCGCAATTCGATCCGCCATGTTGGCTTTGAAGTAGGATCCAGAAATGGACGAATCCACAGCTACCCCCGAAGGGTTGTTATGCTTCATTATGGCGCAGGCAGGCTGTTTCATAAGGAACTTTAGAATATTCAAGGCGTTATCCACATCTGTCAGGTTTGTCTTGCCTGGATGTTTTCCCGCCTGTATCATCTGTGTCTCGGTAAGTGCGCTAACCATGCCGTTCATAGGATCTATAAACCTGCATCCCCCAAGTTCCAGGTTGCCTGCAACCAATTCATACATGGCCGCCTCCTGGCCGGGATTCTCTCCGTAGCGCAGTCCTTTCTCAATGAGATCGCCATTTGAGTCCGGGATCTTCCACGTCTTCTTTTTGTATGTCAACGTCTGGGAACCAAAACTTATTTTCATTTCATCAGGAAAATGATCATCCATTATCGTCTTGTACTTGAGTTTAATGTTTTCCAACTGATTCCCTCCTACTCCCCATTAGCATCGGCTTCGTCCGAGATTTCCGCAAAAACCCTTGGACCCTGTGCGTTAACTTTGACCATGCCCGATTTCAGTATATTAACATGTTAGACAGGATGTCAAAGTGAATATTCTCGACCTCGCTCACTCAAGAAGATGAGCCTTTAAAAGCCAAGCGACATTATGGGAGTGTTGTAACAAAAATCCTTATAATGTATTCTTGGAAAGTCAGAGTCATGCGGACTTTTGTGGCCTCTGACGAATTATCAAATGAAATACCATGATATCGAAATGGAGATAGCGCATTGAAGGACGTCGGCTCTTTGATTACATGGATAGCTATATTTGTGGCGGGTTTTCTCACCGGAGTAGGGTTCTCCGCCTGGAAACTGGATTCACCAACTGGCCCAACTCCCAAACCGCAGATGGCTCAGCAGACCGCTCCCGACCAGGCCTCTGAAATCAAAAGCCGAATCGCCGGGCTTGAAAAGATGCTTGCATCTCAGCCGGAAAATGTTGAGGCCACGGTCCAATTGGCCAA
This sequence comes from uncultured Desulfomonile sp., assembly GCA_964542775.1. Lineage (GTDB taxonomy): Bacteria > Desulfobacterota > Desulfomonilia > Desulfomonilales > Desulfomonilaceae > CAITZA01. Next base: position 1,602 of record CAZIVV010000316.1, on the reverse strand, counting down.
CGACTATTTTGACATTGGAAATTATGACAAGGCGGTCGAAACCTACCAGAAAGCCATAGCCCTTGATCCAAACAACGCTGATGTCATCACAGACATGGGTGTGGCATACCGACGCCTGAAGAAACCTGAGGAGGCCGTGGCAGCTTTCAAGAGAGCTATTGGAGTGAGACCAGACCAGGCCTTGGCGCTATTTAACATGGGTATTGTACTCAAAGACGACCTCAAGAACCCACAAGAAGCTATAGTTGCTTGGGAGAAATTCCTGGAAGTGGCTGGAGACTCGCCTCATTCTGTGATGGTAAAACCTTGGGTTCAACAGCTAAAAGAATCCCTGAACCAGAAATAGCATTAAAATAATCAGTTACCTAAAGTTCCAAATCTTTCCAAGGCTGGCGTTTTGTCGCCTTTCCAGGGGTCAGGATCAGATTGGCGCTCGCTCGTCAACCATCATGACCCTCTTTTTTTCGATTCAATCCTCTACCAGACGGTTAATGAGGAAATCAGTAAGTAGTGTTATACCATGGGTTGACATGTAATTGCTGACAGAGACATCGTAAAGTATTTTACTATAGGAGGGGAACTCGTCGTCGGCCTGCCAGTTGATCAATGCTACAGGAAGCCTGGGGAAGAACTTGAACAGAAAACCGCTGTCCCCCATGTCAAATGGCTTACCAGCCCATTTCATGGCTCTTTTCAGGCGTTCATCCTCATCCATTTCGAAAAATCTGGTAAGGTTCTCCATCGTGCTTTTTGCAAAATGGGCCCCCAATACAGCGCCCTGATGCAAGGACCTACAGTCCACCCACTGGTTCATGACCCGAACGGCCGTGCCCTGATTCTCGGCCGCTGCAACCAGATGCTGCAGCAAAAGCACCTTCATCGGTAACGTGTCAATGACCTCATGCTGGGCTCTAACACGATACGGAAGTAAATCCAGAACAAACCAGCTATGAAGAAACGGTATGGTTACCCGAGGCACTCCATCACCGCCTTTATATTCAGCGTCTGCTGTTTCAGCTATGGTAATCGGATCTACGCGTTTGATGCGCGTTATAAGTTCAGAGTATCTTGACTTCAGCCCTTCGTCATTGACCCCGGTCTGGGCCCTTTCCAGCCAGACAGAATATTCATCCAGTGGCGACATTCATCCTCCAGGCTCTCCTTTCTTTCAGATCCCATGATCTCAAGAATATTGTCACAGAGACAGGCCGAAAAAGCAACACCCTCCAAGAGCCCTTCCGGTGAGACCGGAAACAATCGTGAAAACATGTACAAACAAAAAGCCCTCTTTCTGGAGGGCTTAAACAAAACAGAGAGAGCCTCAGTCAGCAACTGAAGCTCCCGTTTAATTTACATTTATGGATACGAGTCCTAGAAAGAAAGACCTACCTTGCCGCCTAAGGTCCATGTGTTTCTATTGAAGCTCATCAGGTAGTCATCAGTTGTCGGGGCCAGGGTAGTCGTTGCGTTGACATCCGAGGTAACCCTGGTTGAGTTCCATCTCACGAACACACCAGCGTCACCATTGACGAATATCTGACGGGCATATTCAGCGAAGAGTTCAAAAAAGTGGCCGCCATTGTAAGTGCCAGTGCCCTCGAA
>CAZIVV010000315.1:0-4189 GCA_964542775.1 uncultured Desulfomonile sp. | reverse complement strand
GAGCCTGGAGAGATAACAATCACAATGGGGGTCGCAAACTGCGACGAAGATTTTCTTAGTCACAGTCTGATCGATGAAAAACCGGCTCCCGGTGAGTTTGCAGTCCTGGAAGTAGTGGACACCGGCTGTGGAATGGATGCGGAAGCTTTGCGCAAGCTTTTTGATCCGTTCTATACGACAAAGTTCTGGGGACGTGGCCTTGGGATGGCTGAGGTCATGGGTGTAGTGAAAAGTCATGGGGGGGCCATATTTGTTAAGAGTTCTGTCAGAGAAGGAACATGCGTCAGAGTATTTTTCCCAGTCAGCTCCACTGTGTCTCACACAGCCGTTGAGGCTCTTAAGAAGGTTCAAATAACTGAGCCGACTGTTTTATCTCCAAGGACAGGCAAAACAGTTCTTGTGGTAGATGACGAGGAGTTTGTTCGAGGAATGGTCATGCAGCGTCTTGAAGTCCTTGGTTACGATACGATCGCAGCTAGCGACGGAGAAGAATGTGTCAAAATATACGAGGAACGGTCAAAAGAGATAGACGTAGTTCTACTCGATTTCATGATGCCCAGAATGAATGGCGTAGAGGCATTCAGTAGACTCGTCGCTTTAAATTCCCACGTTAAGGTTATCATGAGCACCGGATATTCCCAGGAGATTGTCGCAGAAATGTTTTCCGGTCGGAGCCCGAACAGTATTCTCCACAAACCCTACAATCTCCAGAACCTAAAAGACGAACTTGAGCGTGTGTTCTCTGTTGACAACTGAGATCGGATTGAACCACGACCTTTTTGTAAAGGATCTGCCATCAAATTGTTGCCCTGATAGGCCGGATCGCCAAATTGATCACGTTTTTTTGAACACCTAACTGAAAACCGGCTGTATCATCGAGAAACATCGCACTGACACACAACCTGATCTGAGCATGATTGGGGAAAGCCGTGACAGTTCGGCGGGCAGTGGACTAAAACCGAAGGGCCTGTTATTGTGTTCAAATTCTGCATTCACGCTCGATACCAGACCCAAACATCGAAAACCCGGTTTTTGGTAAAAAAACATGGACCGTAAATTGACTGGACTAAAATTGTGATCAAAAAACTGGACATAAAAATTTCAAAAGTGTAAGGTATCCTGATGTCGGGACGTGGCTCAGCCTGGTAGAGCACTGCGTTCGGGACGCAGGGGTCGCTGGTTCAAATCCAGTCGTCCCGACCACCAAGCATAATAATCTCATTGATTCGGGGTGAATCGACAACACGGGTATCTTTGGCAAGTCTTCTCAGTTAGAGCCGGCTGGCCCCAACAATCGCTCCAGTTCAGCCCGTAAGTCCTGCATCCCATGAGGCTTTTGCAAAATTCCCGAAGGGCGGCGACCGGACAACCCTTCAAGGACAACCTCTTCAGAGTAGCCGCTGCTGAGGATCACCTTGACATCCGGTTTGATCGTTATCAGCTCCTCAAACACCTCCGACCCACTCATTCGCGGCATCACAAAGTCGAGTATGACCAGATCAATGTCATCAGTTCTATCCCGGAAAACTCCAATCCCTTCGTCACCGTCCGACGCCTGAATCGTGTCGTAACCCAATTTTTTGAGACGAGTTACGACGAGTTCACGTACCATTTCCTCATCTTCCACCACAAGAATGGTTTTTCGCCTGTGAGGACCGGCAATAACTGAGGAATGAGGTTCGCAGGCAGAGTCTGTTTTGTTGAGATAGGAATGAGCTTTTTCAAATACGGGAAACAGAACCTGTACCGTGCTCCCTTTACCCACCTCGCTATCCACAATTATAGCCCCACCATGCCCCTTCACGATCCCCATCACTTCAGCCATACCAAGCCCACGACCGGTGAACTTTGTCGTGAAGAACGGATCAAGAATCCGATGAAGAGTCCCGGCGTCCATTCCGCAACCTGTGTCTGAAACCTCCAGGTAGACAAAAGAGCCTGGTTCAGGCTTCCTGTCCAGAGCGCTTCGGCTCAAATAGGTTTCATCGCAGTCTATAGCCCCGGTCCTGATGGTTACTTGGCCATCATTCTCAGAAATGGCCTCTGATGCATTATTCAGAATGTTGACAACCAGACGCTGTATCTGGTCCGGATCGCCCTTAATGCGAGGGAGTGAGCCTTTATCAGCAAGGTTCCAGATCAATGAGTCGGAGCTGCCTGTTTGCATCATGAACAGGTCTTTGTTCAAGAGTTCATTGATATCCAGAACCACATGACTGAATAAACTACTGCCCGAATATGTCAACATCTGGCGGGAGAGCGCGGCGCATGCCGCAGTGGCGCAAAGGGCGTCCCTTATACTTGATTCAACCATGGAATTAGACGGCACATCGTCGAGAACCAATTCCAGGTTCCCCATCACTACCATTAACTGATTATTGAAGTCATGCGCTATGCCACCAGCCATAGTTCTCAGACTCTCGAGCTTCTGGGTGAGAAGAAGCTGGCGTTCCATCTCCAGACGCTTGCTCTCGGTGATGTCGGTAACTACTATACAGGCTGAATCAGCAGATGACTGATTTTGAGGCTCAATGGCGACAATACTTGAGCTAATTATCCTGTTTTGTGTAGTGTGCAATACAACATGGGCTTTAGTCCTGTCTTTAAAGACTTTTTCCAGCGCAGTCTCAAGAGTCTCGACATCCTCAGATATTATGAAATCTCGAAAACTATCCCCCAGCAACTTTTCAGCAGGTAATCCGAGAATCTCCGAAAGTCTTTGATTCGAAAAAAGTATTGTTCCCTGAGCATTGACTGTCAGCCCACCCTCGGCCATCTCCTGAAAAAAAATCCTGTAGACCTCATCAGCCCCCGAGAGAGTGAAAACTTTGGGGCCGTCAGATCCCGATACAACCAAGGCATCCACTGCGCCAGATCGAACTGCGTCCAGGGTGTCTTCAGCTTCTTGCAGACGTATTCGCAACTCTTGAAGTTCTGCCGTGAGTTCCTCATACGTTTTTTGGTGGCTGTTCATCCTGCATACCTGGCTAGGTTACTCATTGGTCACCAGAGCTAACCCTACCAGAACCCGTTCGGTGTCGGACAGGTCCCCAATTACCTTACGCACGGGAGGCGGCAATTGTTTTATCAGCGTTGGCACTCCTATGATCTGTTCATCCTTGAGGCGCTCCGGTTGCTGGTAGATGTCTATGATTTCAATTTCGTAACGGCCTTTTAGGTAATTCTCGCACAACTGTTTCAGATTCTCGATGGCGCGGACCGACCTAGTGGTTTGGCCGCTCACATACAGACGCAATAGATACATTTCATTTTCAGGCTTGTTCGATGCTTCTGCAAACCAGTCGGGCGCTGTGATTCTTCCGTTTTGATTCATGATGAGGTTCTCCGGTTCCTTGCAGTGACTGAACGCAAATCCAACCCTACCAGCACTCTCTCGGTATTGGAAAGATCCCCTATAATCTTCCTGATTGGTGGTGGGAGCTTTCTAACCAAGGTGGGAAGAGCAATGATTTGATCACCAGCGGCCAGCTGTGGTTGTTCCAAAAGATCTATTACTTCTATACTGTATTTTCCAGAGAGATGGGTTTCACATATTTTCTTGAGGTTGTCAAACGCGACAATAGATTTCAGGGTTTGTCCAGCGACGTAGAGACGCAGATTCCAAAACTCTTCCTCGACTTCATTGCTGTGGTCATTTTCACGGCGTGTATCCAATGATGGCTTCCTTTGGTGTTCGCTTTTCAAGAACCGGTCACTAAATCATTTTTCCGCTTTACGAATCCGTGCCATGTCCTCGTGAACCCGAGCTAATGATCTTTCTTTAGAGCAAGACTGTTCGATAAATCGTTTAACCTCCATCTCTTCTGCTTCGAATTCCGATTGTAAGGCCAGGATTTGTGCGTTGATTAACTGTCGTCTTCGTTCCAGGTTATGCTTCCTGAGATCTATCTCCTGCATGCGTTCCAAGGCTTCAGCTTTCTCCTGCGCCTCTCTGGCGAATCGGGCCGAGCCTGTCAGCACTTCGCTTGTCCCAACATAAACATCGACCAACTCGACGCCGTCGTCTGTCAACAGGAACTCCCGAATCTGGTGTGAATGTCCCATGCCCCTGGATTTAGCTATATAAATTGTGCGATTACGTTCGCCATTGCATTCGAGGGATCTGAGCAAGACCCATGTATCCATAAGTGAGGACATTCCCACATCGGTCTTCTCTAACGCTGTTCCA
>CAZIVV010000314.1:0-2778 GCA_964542775.1 uncultured Desulfomonile sp. | reverse complement strand
TTTTTTGACATGATAACCTCCGATTGAATCATTTAGGGAACCCCCGTTCCCGATGTAGAATTCTGTTGATGATCCCATTAATTATCTTGTTCACTATTGGTAATTCGTCAATAGAAAAGTAGTAAAGGATTTCGGAAGGATGTGTTGGTCAGACTTAAAAAGAACAGATGAACTGAAATCAATAATGAACCGCAAAAAATCACCTTTCTGAGGTGACCACATGAACTTGTTACTGATACGTTATTGTCAGAGCAGCAGGTAGCCACTGAAGGACAGGGTACCCACCAGCAGTGGTCATGTCTTTGCTCAATGAAAACCATTGTCCATCTATCCAAAAGATCGCGGTCGAGAAGTAAGTTGTTGAGAGTCCTACAGGAAACCAATTTGGAAATGCTGCTTTATTTATTACAAGATTTTGGGAATCCATGGTCACAGCTCCACTAGCTGTGCTGCCGGTCAATTCAACCTGCACCGGACCGGGAGGGGGGCTGGAGAGGCTAAGCGTGCAAGTAGCAGGAGTCGCCCCACTAGGCAACATACCGCCCCAATTTACCAGAGAACTGATGGAACTCCCACTGCTGGTTCCGGTCTTGACATCCACCCAAAATAGATCGAATAAGGTAGCTGTTCCTATGAGGGCCCCGGGCGGGGAAGATGGAGAGATTGCTGAAAACAATTCTTCTGAATTGTTTGTGGACTTTGATGTAATCTCCCTGACAGCCTTCGAGCTGGTTTGTGCCGCGTCTGTTCCCGTTTGTGCTTTCAGGTGGCCGAAGGGCAATGAAAGCAATATCGAGAGAGTCAGACTCAATAATACCAATATTTTTGTAAACATGGCAACCTCAGTTCAGATTTGTCATAATGGTGATTTTTTAAGCAAAAAAACATAAACTGGTCGCAAACAAAAAAGCTTCAGATATCAAAGGGAATAAATGAAGCTCAACAAGTTTGTCCCTAATTGGTTCCGGCCATTGTGAGTCGTCATATATTCTGTTTCATTTTAGTAAGTTACTGATAAACAATCATACATGAAACAGGATAATAAAAAGAAGTCGGCGGAGGCGTGGGATAAATTCCTTGAATACAAAGGTATCCCATTGTGGTAGCCGTGCTTTGCTCAAACCACGTGTTGCCAGAATAGTAGGGAATTACAACACTGGGGCTGGATTGGTTTACGTAAACAGGGGTGGTGGATGTTCCACCTGTAGCGGTTTGTTGTAGCCAGATGAAGATTGGGGCAGTGGGCTGGACCTCAAACGTGATCATTATTGAGTTATAGTTGGTCTCTTTGGCTAAGCCAGAGGCGGGTATTGGGATACCTCCTGTATACGAAATGGGAAACGCTACATAATCATTAACAGGGACAATATAGTTACAGACTACTTTTGTGACAAGTACTGTAGGCGCCGTCGGGGCTGAAACTGCTACCTGTAGAAAGGGAATTGACGGATTCGCAAGCCCCTTTACCAAATCATCCTTGTATATTGCGACAACCGTTTTAGATGCAACAGCCTTAGAGAGGTGCATTTCTGATAAGAGAGGCGTAAACAACAACGATGCTGAAATCCAGGACAACATTAATATTTTCTTCATGAAAACCTCCGAAAATTTCATCCGCTAAACGACTTATTGGCTACGATCTTTCAACAACTAATCCTGAGGTCAAAGTCTCATTATGAAGCAGGCGTTGCTAACGCGATTTCTCGTAAATTTCTATTCCAATCTTTCCAGTCTTTCCTGTTCGATGGAAAAAACATGCTCATCCACATTCCGTGTCATTGATAAACAATGGTGCAGGACATGGGATAGTAGAAAGTCGTTGGCGGTGGCGAAGGATAAATTGCCTGAACACAGATCTGATTGTAAATAGCCGTTGCTGTAAACCAACTTGGAATTGAAGACTTATAAATTGTCTGAGAAGTGTTCGCCATGTACACTGGAGTCGTGGTTGTTGCCGCTCCTCCACTTCCTAATGTTCCCACGAGCCAGACAAATAGTGGTACAGATGGCGCTGCTTCGAAGGTGATTGTCACTGTTCTCAAATTCGCTGCCAAGCAGGTACCGCCCAAATTTATGTAAGGCGATGGAATCGAAAAGGTAACGTAATCATTAGCTGGAATTAAGTAATTGCAGGGAACGTATGAGAAGATGGTGCAAGGAGCCCCTGGTGTTATGGACTGGATCAATTGTGCTGGCGCTTTGTTGGCGGAGTTTAAAGTAACTTTATCCATCAGCATTTGCCTTGACTCAATGTCAACAACCCTGCTTTGTGAGCGGGAAACATCAGCGCCAAAACTGATGAACAGCAAAAAGATTGAACAGGTCGGAATAAGAATTCTGGAAAGCATAATCACCTCGGTTTATTCGACGTGCGGGGTCATTCCATAGAATCACAAGTTTTGTTTTTGCGCTGAAATCACTGATAAACAATCGTACAAGAAATCGGGTAAAAATAAGTCGTTGGCGGCGGTGAAGGATAAATCGCCTGCACATTCAGTGTCGTCCATGGCCCTCCGCCAAACCAGCTGGTAGTGCCTGAGCCGAACCAGGCCTTGGTGATGGTCTGGGTCGATCCTGTCATGTAAACTGGCGTCGTGCTTGCCGTGGCGTTGGATAGCCAGACAAATATAGGTATATTCGGTGTCCCCTGAAAAGTGATTGTGGCCGTGCTGACCTGTTCCACCGGACAATTTGTGAAAGAAATGGGGGTAGCCAGGCTGAATGTCACGGAATCGTTTGAAGGTATCAGATAATTGCAGGCGGCGTATGACACCACAG
>CAZIVV010000313.1:0-1659 GCA_964542775.1 uncultured Desulfomonile sp. | reverse complement strand
GATGCAGACCGTGCATTACCTGCACTACAAGGTGCAGCTGGAAGACCGCCTGAACGCCGCGCTGCAGCAAGCCTGATATTATTGATATGCATTCTTATTTGCAGTTAGAATGCCTGCATACCCCGCCCCGTAAACACCGTCTGCGGTATTGGCAGCCTTGCCCGAACAGCCCGATAAACTGGATATCTACCTTAACCATCGTGCCGCCCTGGTTGACTATGCCGCGCCCATCGTGGGCTGCCGCGCCCAAGCCGAGGACGTGGTTCAGGATGCCTGGCTGCGCTTTGCGCAGAACCCCTCGTCCAGCCTGCCGATGCGCCAGCCGGTCGGCTACCTATACCGCATCGTGCGCAACCTGGCGCTGGATGTGCAGCGCCGCTTAGGTCGCGAACGCCGCCCGGACGACAGCCAGGCAGCGCTGGGCCAACTACCCAGCACGACGCCCGATCCGGAACGCCAGGTGAGCAGCCAGGCCCAGCTGCGCCGCCTGCATCAAGCCGTGCAAACGCTCCCCCCGCGTACCCGCGAGGCTTTTGCCCTGCATCGCCTGGAAGGCCTGACGCTGCAGGAAGTCGCCCGCCGCCTGGATATCTCGGTTGGCCTGGCTCACCAGCTGGTACGCGCGGCGCTCAGCCACTGCGCGGAGCAGCTGGACGACCACTGAGTGCATGACGACTTGTCGCCCGCCGTCTGCGCAGCGCACACTTCACCCCCCGTCACAGGAAGACTGGCCTTGCCGCAACCGCTCGCACCCACCGCCGATGCCGAACAGCTGATCTGGCAGCAGGCCCTGGACTGGCTGCTGCTGATTCATGAGCAACACCTCGACGCCACACAGCATGCTCCCCTGCAGGCCTGGCTGGCTGTCGATCCACGGCATCGCCAGGCCTATGCACGAGCCGAACGCACCTGGCTGCTGAGCGGCCCTGCTCTGCAAGCCAGCCAGCCGCGCCCGCGCAGCCGACGCTGGGCGCTAGCCAGCGCCGCGGCAGTCCTGCTCGCGGTAGTACTCGGCGGGCCTGGCCACGAGCGCAACGTGCTGCACAATGACGGCCTGCAGGTCAGCCAGCATGCGCTGGCGGATGGCAGCCAGGTAACCCTGGCCCCCGGCAGTCGCTTGCAGCTGGACTTCGCCAGCCGGCAGCGCCAGGTGCAGCTACTCGCTGGCCAGGCGTTCTTCGACGTGCATCATGACCCGCAGCGCCCCTTTCTGGTGCAGGCCGCGGCCGTCACCGTGCGCGTCACCGGCACCGCCTTCGAGGTCGCCCGACAGCCCGGCCGGATACAGGTCAGCGTGAGCAGCGGCCAGGTACAGGTCGGCAGTGCCGGGCAGCCGGCACGCTATACCCTGCAAGCAGGGCAGCAACTACGCTGGACAGAAGGCAGTCGCCAAGCCGCGCTGCAGGTAACGCCGGTCAAACAGTTGGCCAGCTGGCGGCAGGGCGTGTTGCTCGTCGAACAGCAACCTCTGCATGACGTGCTCGAGCAACTCAGGCCCTATCACCCCGGTATCGTCCTGTTGCTCGATCCTGCCCTCGGCGAGCGCCGCCTGAGCGCACGACTTGACCTCACGCAGCCCCAGCAGGCCCTGCAACTGGCGCTACAACCGCTCGGCGGCGAACTCCTCTCCATCGGAGAGCACCTGACCCTGATTCGTCG
>CAZIVV010000312.1:0-1774 GCA_964542775.1 uncultured Desulfomonile sp. | reverse complement strand
CGCCTGCTTGCTGATGTAATTGCCACGCTCCCTGTTCAGCGCAAGGATAATGCCCGCTCCACTCTCATCAATGGCAAACGTCCCTCCAACCCCCTGCACATCAAGCCTTATCTTCACCGACGTCGCCACCGAACCCAACTCGTCATTGATGAACGGCTCAAAAGCCTTCCAAACCGATCCACCATTGATCCTGTACGTCCAGCGCATCGTGCAGCCTTCCGGCATCAGCGTCGTCACCGCAAGGCACAGCAGACTCGCCTGAACACCTGAAATCTCCTCAAACTCTATCCTGGCGCTCTGCTGGAAATTGCAGGTCAGTATCTCGAATGTCAGATCACGGTCAACATGAGCCACCCACGTCGAGTCATTGGGAGACTCAAACTGGACGCCATTGTACGGTTGAGCGTTGATGAAAACCCCATCCGTGTCAGTCTCTCCAAGGACCGCCTGCCACAATTTGTAATGAAGGCTGTTCGTAACAATCACGAAGCAATACTCTCCCGGACCATAACCGACAGGATTGGAGAACCTGAAGGTTGTCAGCGCCTTGCCATTATCGGATGTGACTACGTCATTCGGGTATAGCGTTTTGGTCTGGATTACCTTCCTCGTCGGATACCCATTCACCACCTCCCGAACATCAACAGTGACCGGAAGGGTAGGGTCCTTGTCCGAAAAAGCCAGCCTCACTCCCGATATCCATTTAATACCTTCCGTGACCGCAAATGTCTGCGCCAGCGGATCACCGTAATGCCACTGGGTCTGGATCAACGTCTCATCACGCTCTGATACGCTGAGTATTCCCATGACAGTCTTTTGCCTGGTTTCCAGAAAGCCCTGTGACGTGAACACCGATATGGCGTAGCTTTCCTGTTCATTGTCATACTTGAAAACCTTGATTGGCTTCTGCCCCACCGTGATTCCCTGCGGCACGGCAAACCTTGCCATGAACGAGCCCGATCCATCAGACAGAACTGTGTCGTGTGATCCCTGATACTTGTGTGTCCCCGACTGACTCGACCCAACCGGGATCAGGGAGACCGCCACACCGTCAATGGAACATGAATATTCCGATAGCGGCTTCAATCCGTGGACCATCACCGATATGTAAAAGGGTCCGCCATTTATCGCAGTTCGCATGTAGGGAAGCACGGTCATGTCCACGACACGGTCATCAACCTCCACCAGCGTTCTTTCCGGCACAAGCGACTTGTATGTCCCGTATCGCTCCCTGGCGGCGTTCGCATATTGGGAAACCCAATCCACAGACTCGTTTCCCACCCAGTGGCCCGCCCCTTCAGCCGTGTTGGCTCCCTCTCCCCATGTCCTCGCCGCCCAACCGCCACTTCTGTCCCATGTTAGTGTCCATGCAGACCATGTAATGGCTCTCGCCCTTTCGGCGTTTTCAGCTTCGATCGCCTGCAACTGGCTGTACTGTTCATCGTAATTGAGGTCCACCGCCGGTATCTGCCGGGTATCCGTCCAGAAGTCCGAACTGGGATCAAGCTCCATCTGGCCTATCCACCCGAAAACCTGGTGCGGGTTGGCCGGTGTCACGCTCGAGGCCCTCAGTTGTGATATGTAGGCCGTCTCATCGTAGTCAAAAACCAGCACGCTACCGATGCGTCCCATGTTACCGGAATTGGCCTCATCCAGCCTCACCCTCTCTCCGCGCTCATCAACAGCCAACCGTATGCATTTCTCAAAAGGGTCTACTGCGCAATCAAACGCTACCCCGTTTCGGTTGAAGCTCACATCCCCACCGGCCGTTCCC
>CAZIVV010000311.1:0-5701 GCA_964542775.1 uncultured Desulfomonile sp. | reverse complement strand
TTTGACTAGAGGTCTGGGTGATACCTCAAAAGTTTCTGATAGTCTGATCTTGTTGTATCCCATCGATACTCTGAGCTCACAGCTTTGAGGCCTATCCTGATAGAAGCCTCTCGAACTGTAAGATACATGGCTAATCTCGGGTCTTCTGAGGAATTCTCGAGTGGAGACAAACATCATTGCGCTCATTACCCCATTTTCAATCATTTCCTTGGCTCCAAACAAAGCCTCTGAGTAAAATCCGTCCATGTAGTTAAAATCAAGCCTGAATGCTCTGATTTTCGATCCCACTAGAGATGCCCAGCATTCGAATAGTGGGTTTTGGTCTGCCACTTCAAATCGGTCCATCCATTCCTTGAGAACGATGTTGTTGAATTGCATCCCTTCTCTGGAATAGGTATCAGCAATGATGGAAGGCGCGCAATTCAACACATCCCGAACTGGAATCCTCTCCACAGAGCATTTTCTTAGACCTGTTTCGGTCTGTTTTCTTGCCTTTGGCGTCAGCGTGGTCAGATCGTAGGTTTTGTCTGATACCGAGAAAACCCGAAGCGGAAATGCGACGTTACTGAACGCAACCGGATATCTCAAGTATCTGGCCCCCGAATTCCAGAGCCTTTTCTTCTCATACGCGGTCACCCTGATGGGACCACAAGACATAAGCGGGACAAATATGCCAGAGCGAGTGGAATACCAGAATCTGTCCGCCACAGCGACGAAAGGGATTCCGATTCCTTCGAAATAGCTGCCTAAATTCTTTTTTTGAAAAGTAGTGCGACCTGATTTACCATTGAGCTGTTTTAAGAATAGCACCTTGACCCCACTTTCATGCAATCTTAAGGAAGAAGTTTCTTAGAGCGCCTAAAAGTCTGCTGATTGTATTCACATCTGAAAGCGCGTCCTTAGAGATCCTTTGCTTTGATTATGCAGACGTATTCCCACTGACCCATCAGTAAGCCTTGAGACGCAGTTATTTCGGCTGCTGGATTGGTGGTTTTTCGCAATAGATGTTCTCCATTACAGTCTCTTTCTTAAGATCATAGAACACACATGTGTCAGCCATGGACAAAGCAACTAAAAGAATTTTTTAAACACACATTTTTTTCAGGATGGTCAGGCCGCCAATAGTCTGGAAGCTTTTTTAAAGCCACGGATAGATATTTTCGGTAGGAATAAACGCATTTGAAATTATGGATTGTGAAATACAGGATCCAAGAAACATGGGGCACGCCTGATCTAAACGATTTATCGGGTTGCGTTGCGTATGGCCCGGAATGCCGGGGACACGTGACGACCGTTTCAGCCAAAATTCTGAGGCGTTTCTCGATCCGGATGACTAATTGCCGCTTCTATCGCGGCGCTATCCAGACTATTATAAAGTAGCGATCAGCCGGCACGGTAGGGCATGGTCACCATGATTGCCGGGCAGAAAAGTGCGGCGGTTTCAAAAACTTCTTACGGCTATACGTCAGTTTCTAGGAGATGGTCCATGGAGATTAATCCGGGCGTGTTAGCAATTGCTATTGGGCTTTTTGCTGGAATGCTTTTTTTCATGCATATTGGTGGGCTTGTGTACGCCAGGGAGAAAAGGCCAACAGCCGAACCCTCTCTATGCTATTTCTCCGTAATTGAATTGGCGCTTTATTTGCTGTTGATACTGTTTCTGATATTCCTGTTTCTGGACGCGAATTCCAGACGGGAATCATCGAAACAGCTAATGCTGGAAGAGATTAACGCGGTGAATATCGCTTACTGGAGGCTGGACCTGCTCAGCGTCCAGAACCGGGACACGCTCCGAAAGGACTTCAGAAACTATGTAGAGCTACGACTGGAAGCTCAAAAGAAATTTCCTGACATTGATGCAGTCATTCAGACGCTGGATAAGGCGACGCCGTTTCTCACCAGACTGTGGAGGGGGTCAGTTTCTGCCTGCAGGCAGGAGGATTCACCCACAACGGCGCAGCTATTATTGCCGGCTATGAGCCGCATGATGGAACTGGCCAACACGTCATACCTGGAGGCTCAGATAAGGCCCTCCCAAATCAGGTTTGTCCTGCTGGTTGCGCTGTGTTTGATATGCGGTTTTGTTTCGGGGCAAGCTTCGTCAGGAACTACACTCAGGTCCCGAATAGCCACGATTGCCTTAATGGCGGTCCTGGCTACAGTTTTCTACTTAATTCTGAACATGCAGTGTCCGCAGTCCGGATCACAAAACGCTGACATATCCAAAAGCATGTTTTCAATTCTGCTCAAGGGAATGTGATTAAAATTGAATCCGATTGGGGCGTGATGAAAACATTCGACGCCCCAGTATCCATGGGTTTGACTCAGCAAGGAAGTTGAATAAGCATATTGATACAATCTATAGGATGGAAGCCCTGCCAAGCGTCAGTTCCTGAATAATCGCGGGTCTTGAGAGAATCCAAACTGGCTGTATTCAAGCTTTGATCATTGCCGGAGCTACATACACTGCAATCACGACGAAATGGCATGCGCATCCCAGTATCACAAAAATATGCCAGATCTCGTGGAATCCAAAGAACCCAGGGTAAAAATCGGGTTTTTTGAAGATGTAAACAATTGCGCCGACCGTGAAAAATATTCCGCCTGACATTAGACCGTATAGTGCGTTCAAAGGCATCGACGAAACCATTTCCGGTATCGCCAGAACTGCAAACCACCCCATTATCAGGTATAATCCGGCCGATACCCAACGCGGAGCGTTTATGATAAATATCTTGGTAATCACGCCAACTAAAGCCATCCCCCACACAATCGCCATGAGGCCCCATTGCCAGAATCCTTGAAAAAAATTTACGCAAAGAGGTGTATATGAGCCCGCAATCAAAGTATAGATGGCTGAATGATCTATCTTTCTCAAAATGGCGATGACACGAGGTGATGCGGAAACCAGATGATATGCCGAACTTGCCGAAAACATCAGAACCAGCGTGATTCCATAAATCGTCAATGATATTGCCTTGGTCAGGCTGTCATGACCCAGAAATAATAGCAAAATCAGGCCAAATGCAGCCCCTATGGCGCCACAGAAATGCGTGAGGCCACTTACCGGCTCTCTTAGTCTACAAACCATAAATGTTCTCCTGAATAATTGTGTCTCTTAATCAACGATTCCTTCATGCCCCGGCCCAACCAGGATGCTCAAACCAAGCCCTGAATTGTCAAACCAGAGCCATCTCTTGAAATGTTGTAACATAACACAGTTCAGTATGAATCTGACATGCATGAGTCAAAAATAGGAAAAGCCCTCCATTTTTTTGGAAGGCTCGCCTATCTTTCCATTAAAGCCAAGTAGCAGTGTCAATCATTAATTCCGAATTTACTATTACCCACTATGATCAATGGGATGGGACCTCTCGTGGCTCTCTACCGATGAACTATCCACGCATTTTCTAACCAACTGCCCACCACGCTCAAAACATTCAGATATTCCGAGATATGAATCGAACGCTTCACAGCTGTCGCTGATCTTGCACCTGTATCTTGTATATGTAGGACCTGTGCTTCTGTTCATGTTGGCCTCCTGTTCTGAGGAGCATTGTCAAAAGTTTCATTCTTCTGGTAATGTTGATGATCAAATGCGGTGTCAGGATTCAAAGAAATCGTTAAAAAATGTAAACACTATTAAATTAGAATGTTGTAGCCCCTCATGGTCGGATCGTGAAATCATGTTAACGGAAGATGAGGTCGCATCTGAAACTTGGGGTCTGGCTCATATCAGCGCTGAAACACAATGAGGTATTTTATTACGGGCTCTGGCATTGGATTTCACCAGATTACCGGATTGTCATGTCAGAGGACTAATATTTGAGTCCTGTACTAAAATAGAGTCTACAGTGGAAGGGGTTTAATCGATATGTTTTAGATTCCTCCGCGGCTGAAGCTGTGACTACAAATAAAATAAAAATCATTAAACTAGTGTAACTAATTAAAATATTGAATGTGTGGTGTTGGTGACAAGAATACACAGTATAACCGGTCAGTTTATGTGTTTTTCAATAAATTGGTTGTGTTTTTTAGGTTCATTATCTTATAAAGTTAAAAGAATTCATAATGGTATTGCAGAGAATTCAATGCAGCGTAAATCATCATTGTCAAATATCGAGTTCAGACTGTTGGAGGGCGCTATGGCTGAGAAGTTTATGAGAATAGGATTTATTGTCTTAATGTGTGTTTTTGTCAGCGCCCAGGCAGGCTTTGCATCTTCTGAAGAAGAGGTTTCAAGAAAGGTTCCAGGGTCTCTTGTTGCCAATGAACCCATTCCTCAGGCCGATATTCCGGAACGGCTGGAAGATAAGGGCAGGTCATCTCATTCCGCTGTTGAAAACTCCTCGGTTGTAGGTGTTCAGAGGGCGCTGTCGATGGGACTGGTGGCTGAGTCTTCGACGAGTTCCTCGAAGAAGCAGTTAGAGGTGGACAAGGTTTGGCGAAGTGAAGAGCTCAGTTTGCTGGCGATAGGCCTGGGTGTTGGTGATGTTGATGGGGACGGGAAAAATGACATCGTGGTTGCCGATCCCTCCAACGTGTATCTCCATCGTTTCAATGCAGGCCAGATGAACCTGATCACTGAATACAACACTGGAAATCTTGAAATAAAATCCATAGATGTGGCGAAGATCCGCAAACAGGGTCCTGCCAGGATTTACGTGACCGCTCAGAATAGGGGTTCCGTCAGTTCGTTTGTCCTGGAGTACAGGGCAGGAGCTTTGACGCCGGTTGTTTCAGACTTTCCCTACTTCCTGAGGGTTATCCAGTACCCGACGCGAGGTCCGATTTTACTCGGTCAGCAAAAGGGCATGAGCAAAATGTATGAGGGACCGATCTTCAACATAGAAGATAAAGGTAATGAGCTGGTAGCAGGGGAGCGATTCGGAGTGCCGCTGAAGATACCGATTTTCGGTTTTGCGATAGGAGATCTTGAAGGTCAGCGAAAACCTCTGATTACCGTTTATGACAAAGACGACCATCTGAGGATATATGAACCCTCCGGGAAAAGACTTTACGTTTCAAAATCGTATTACGGAGGCTCGGACATAGTTCTCAGGTGGGCAGGCCCGGAAGCCAGCAAAGAGTCCGAGAGGGAGATGTCGGTAGATCCAGTCTATGTTCGACCGAGAATAATGTCTCTGGATGTGGATAAAGATTCCCGCTATGAAATTCTTGCGATCTCGCACAGCTCAAAAACAATGCGAATGCTAAGTAGGACCAAGATGCTGGAAGAGGGTAGGATCAAGGGTCTGGTCTGGACCGGGGACACGTTGGACGAGAGATGGGCTTCACCCAAAGTTCAGGGAATGGTTACCGACTTTGCAGTTGATACCTTGCCCGGACTTGAAGGACTGAGGCTTATAACCCTGGAGAGAAAAAAAACGGACTGGTTGGCTTTTCTAAGGTCGAGGAGCCAATTGAGAGCTTATGACCTTCAGTCGCTGATTTCAGACAGTTCTTCCGGTAAAGCTAAAGAAGCTGAAGAGTAAGCGCCTGTAAAAGGAGCTTCATTATCAGATTCTTTCAGAAGGTCGGAAAGGTTTTCGACTGGTCTGGTGACAAAAGGCACTTTTAGTCGGGAGCGACCCGGATCTCCACTGTTGGAAGCGCCTTTATGGAGAGAATACCAATGGCAGCCATGAATTGGAAATTGTAACTCGTTGGTCTGGCGAGATGTATTGTTCGTAATCCCTTA
>CAZIVV010000310.1:0-1972 GCA_964542775.1 uncultured Desulfomonile sp. | reverse complement strand
TTGCTGGCATCTTAACGCCGCTCTTGCGATGGATGTTCGCAATAACATGAGGGCGAAATTCGACGTGGACTTCAAGCGAATGATAACTCACGGGGACCATGAGTTGTCCAACAGTGTCTATGACATCTATTTCTCTTTCTCGGGCGCCAAGGTCTGGTCTGATCAATTTTCCCTGACCGGCTTGATGGAATTCAATTTCTGATCACACCAGGCAAAGGGTTTGTGGTTAAATCGTCCATACCCCGTTCCGCTTTTTTTTGAATTATGAATGCCCTGCAAGTATAATCGGTTCTCTCAATATTGGAGGACAGATGAAGTGGGGTTTTATTTACAAGCGACTTTACCTGGCGGGGGACAACGTAGGCGACTGGATCGCCCGTCCTTTTCAGACTTTTATATCACTGGAGGCTGCCGGTGGGATCATGATGATACTCATGACTACGGCGGCCATGCTCATCACAAATTCACATTTTAACGAACTTTACCAAAGAATACTTCATATCAACCTGTCCATCGGGTTTGATTCTGCGCTGTTCTCGCGATCAATCCATTTCTGGATAAATGAAGGCTTGATGACCTGTTTTTTCCTTGTGGTGGGTCTGGAGATCAAGCGCGAGACCCTGGTCGGTGAACTGGCCTCGCTCAAACAGGCAATCCTCCCTGCTGCAGGGGCCTTGGGTGGAGTGGTGGTTCCCGCTATAATTTACTGGTATTTCAATCATGGAACAGCCTCACAGAACGGGTGGGGTATTCCCATGGCCACGGACATAGCCTTCGTTCTGGGGGCTCTCACGATGCTGGGATCGGGAGTGCCAACATCGCTGACAATTTTCCTGGTTAGCCTGGCGATAGTGGATGATCTTGTAGCCGTAGTCATAATAGCGGTATTTTATAGCCAGGCCATAAACCTGGTCTATCTTGCAATGGCCGGCGTGGTCATATTTGTTCTGGTAATGCTGAATATTCTCGGGGTCAGGAATCAAGCACCTTACATCCTGGTCGGCGTCTTTCTTTGTGCTTTCATTTACGCTGCAGGAGTGCATGCCACAGTTGCAGGGGTTATCATAGCTCTAACCATCCCGGCAAGGTCCGCCAGAGACACACAAGGGTTTGCAGAGGAGGCAAAACACCTGATCAAGGAATTCAGGGACCAGCGCGCCCGAGATTACCTGATACACCTGCGTGCAGAAAACCAGAATATAATACGCCAGCTCGAGAACATGTTCAGGCAGGTTGAACCACCGCTGCAGAGGCTGGAATATGTCCTTCACCCCTGGGTCATATTCGGCATCATGCCAATTTTTGCTCTGGCCAACGCAGGTGTGATACTGGATTCAGGCCTGCTGGCTAACGCCCTGACATCCAACCAGTCACTCGGCATCATTGCAGGCCTTTTTGTAGGAAAACAGGTCGGGATATTTTCAGCAACCTGGCTGGCCGTCCGGCTCGGCATGGCGACGTTACCGGAATCAGTGACAATGAAACACATTTATGGTGGATCAGTCCTATGTGGTATAGGCTTCACCATGTCCCTCTTCATCGCCGAACTTTCCTTCACACAGCAGCCTGGACTTCTGGATGAGGCAAAAATCTCTATCCTCGCAGGATCACTGTTGTCGGGTGTCATCGGGACCGGGATTCTGTATGCCACAGGAAGCGGTGTCAGGGAGAAGAGTGCGTCCGAGGGGATTATAATCACTTAGGAATACAACAGGAAGGTCCTAGAAATAAACTCCGAAATCAATGCCCCAGATGTTCCAGCAGAAGTCGGCTTCGTAATCTGGATACCATCCAAGCCCGTAATTAGCCAAATCATTTTCACCAGTGAACTTGAGAAACTGACGGTCAAATTTTAGTCTAGTAGATAAATCAAAGCGGTAAATCTGAGGTCGGAACACTAGAGCTGCGCCGTAACTGGTCCATTGGGAGCCCTTGAGCGGAAAATAATAATGAGCCTCCACATGTACGGGAA
>CAZIVV010000309.1:0-3691 GCA_964542775.1 uncultured Desulfomonile sp. | reverse complement strand
TTTTGAGAATAAAACTATCCAGATCACAAGACGCCAGCTTGCCGATCTCACATATCTGCGAATTCTCAGACGCCACAACCCTGTCTTGGAAAATCGCCTGTAAACTGATTCCAGTTCACGGGTTTTGTCTATTTTTTCCTGACTATTAAGATTCATACCGGTAAATCCTGAATGAGAGATCAGACGCCTGATTTTTTGGCCCCTGAACAAAATTAAAAGGTGGGTAACTTGATCCGCTCAACCAGATCCACAGTTATGTTGTCCATTGATTCTTCGCCATTTACAAGTATATCTGCAAACTCACTGGTAGGTATTACAAACCTCTCTGTCATGGGTTTTACTGAAGTGACAAACTGATTGATGACCGATTGCCTGCTTCGTCCTCTTTCTGTAATATCTCGTTGCAATCTTCTCTGTAAGGCTGAATCATGCGAAATGTTGACAAATATTTTTGTGTCCAGAAGTTGGCGCAATTCTTTCCAGTGAAGAACGAACAGCCCCTCAATTATTATGAGGTCTGATGGAGCCACCAGAAGAGAACCTTCTTTACGGGTGTGAGTCGAGAAATCATATATCGGTCGGTGTATTTCCTCTCCCTGCGAGAGAGCCTTGATCTGCTCTGCGAGCAATTCAAATTCTATGGCGTCTGGAATATCAAAATTGTGTCTTGCCCGTTCCTCTTCAGACTTGTGTGAAAGATCACGATAATAGGAATCTGTCGAAATTATAACGGGTTTTCTTTCAGCCAGCCTATGCTCCAGACGTTTGGCCAGGAGGGACTTTCCGGAACACGTAGTGCCGGCGATGCCTATCATGTGGGGTTTGCGGCGCTTCAATGATTTGCCTCCCAGGTTTTGGCAATCACGTCCATAGTCTTCAGGGCAGTGTTTTTCCAACTAAACTGCTGGCTTCTCTCCAGTCCCTTCCTGACAAACTGATTGGCGAGTTCCGTATCTGTAAGCATTTTTGACATCGATTCGGAAATGCTGTTTTCGTCATAAGGATCAAACAATAAAGCGGCGTCACCAGCTACTTCCGGCATCGAGGAAAGGTTCGAACATGCCGTAGGAACTCCACTAGCCATGGCCTCGAGAATAGGAATACCAAATCCCTCAAACAATGAAGGAAATACAAACATGTCCGCTCCCCTGTACAAATAGGGAAGGTCTACTCCGTCCACAAATCCTATAAATAAAATGTCTTCTTTATAGGGCGATTTTGCAGCAACTTCGTAAACCTCTTCAGCGCGGCTCCATTTGCTACCCGCCAGAACCAGTTGATGAGGCAGTCCTGTTGCTGATTTCATTTTGTCAAAAGCCTTTATGAGACGAGCATGATTTTTCCCTGGATGTTCAATCCTTGAAACAAACAAAATGTAGGGAGATCGGACCGCATACTTTTTCTCAACCAGACCAACCGCCTGGGCTTTGTCTCCTACTTTATATGTCTCAAGATCGACTCCGTTTGGCGTCACCACAATCTTACTAGCCGGGATGTTGCAGAGATTGACGATGTCGGTTTTGCTGCACTCGCTCACTGTAAGGACCATGTCGAGTTTTCGAATAACTGCCGGAGTAATCTTCTTGATGAAAAACATTCTCGCTGGGTCGTATTTTTCAGAGACGTGAGCCCCTGAAAAGTCATGAACCGTTCCCACCGTTGGGCATGGAACCCAGTAAGGGGCCCTTCTGTTGGCTGCGGGTAGGAAAAGAATATCATAGTGTCTTCGGTAACAAAGCCATGGAAGACCTATCTGAAACCATCCAAAATTGACAACAGGGTTCCTTAGAGCCGAGCTGAAGCAGTATGACTTTATCTTCGAACCATTTGGCACAAAGATGGATTTTTCATCCTGATAGACAACCACCTCAAATTCCATGTCGCCTGACAGTGAGTCAAACTGCTCTATCAGTCTTATGATATACTGACTGATACCGGATTTGCCTCCGTCACCGCCAAAAGTTATTAACCCGACTCGCATGTCTGATTTCCTCTTATTCATTTACTGAAACCTGATGTAATCTTACTCTGTATCATTCTGATGGTAAACAGCGAAGTGAGCATTTTATGTCAGAACCACTTGATATAGCGATAAAAAACGTGGACAGTTAAATGCAAAATTTCAGGCGAGGCCAAATCCAGGTTGTAGAATGAATCGTCAACCGGGAAGCTCCATTGTCCGCGCTTGACAATGAGTATGAATTAGAGGAAAGTCGTGCAATTGGGAACAGGTAGGGGACGCATGAAAATCCTGTGGATAACCAAAGCTGCAGCTTTCGTTGGTGGAGCGGAACGCCACATAGCCGATGTAGCGCCGCTGCTTGTCCCGCGTGGGGCAAGCAATTTTCTGCTTTACGATCCAAATGTTCCGGTAGATCCGGAATTTCTCTCCATTTTTGATGGGGCCTTTCCCTGGGTCGATCTGGAGCGCCAACTAAAAGATCTGGCGCCCGACATCCTTTATATTCATCAGCTAAAAGGCCTAAAAGCCGCAGAGGAAATAGCCAACAGCTCTATTCCTTCTGTCCGCTTTTTTCATGACCATGCTCCGTTCTGTCTACGCGGTTACAAATACTCGAGTTACGGTTATCGCACGTGTTCCCGTCCTTTAGGGTGGTACTGTATTTTTGGATGCCTGGGCATGATCAATAAGGCTTCCGGATTTCTGCCAATCCGCATCCGGACTTTGTCCTCCGCCAGGGCGGAGCTTGATGTCATAAAACGATTCGACGCTTTTGCTGTCGGTTCAGTTTACATGAAAGACCACGTTGTGTCGCATGGCTTTTCCCCTGCTTCAGTAAGGGTTCTTCCAATGTTTTCTCCGGCGTGGAGGACTGATGGGCCTGACTCCGGTTCAGAAGCATCGGACGCCATCAGGAAGAAGAAGACGCTGCTTTTTGTGGGAGCGCTGATTCGTGGAAAGGGACTTGATGTATTGCTATCGGCCATGTCGTCACTTCCTTCTGATGTGCGTTTACTGGTTGCGGGCAGTGGTCATCAGGAATCGATGTTCCGGTCCCAGGTCGAAGAACTGAAACTGGCGGATCGTGTCGAGTTCCTTGGTAGGGTAAAGCGCATCGAGCTTGAAAAACATTATCAGACTGTCACGAGTGTGGTAGTCCCATCACGGGAGCCCGAAACATTCGGTCTGGTTGGCCTTGAAGCCTATCGTCACTCCACACCGGTGGTAGCTTCCCGGGTCGGTGGAACCGGTGACTGGCTACTTGAAGGAATTACCGGCTATGGTTTTCCGTCCGGAGATTCTAAAGCATTGGCCAACGCTATTCTTAAGATAATAGATGACCCCGTTGTCGCTAGTAACATGGGCAAGTCGGGCCACGAACTCCTGACAACGCGATTTACTCCAGAACGCCACGCAGTAGCTCTATGGAATCTCCTTGAATCCACGATTCACAGAGGCAGGTTGGAATGATCAGATTCGGACGTTTTACCGCAAAGGGTGGAGACGAGGTAGAAGCCCGCATACTGGATGTGATCCGTGAAGGTGGTGAGATAGCCAGGGCAACTTTGCCGCAAGGATCCTGGCGAGCGGTAGTCCTCATGGGTGGGTATGGTCGAGGTGAGGGCGGAGTTGAGATCACCAACAACACGCAGAAGCCACACAACAACCTGGACTTTTTGTTGATTACTACCGGAAAGTGGGCAAAGGAAACCGAAAAGCTCCGGCGCA
>CAZIVV010000308.1:0-3377 GCA_964542775.1 uncultured Desulfomonile sp. | reverse complement strand
AGATAGAAGCGCCTCAAAAACACTTTTTCGAGAGTTATCACACGACCCAAAGTTCAACAGAACAACAAAAAGATGAAAGGATGAATAATTACCCTCATCAACTGCCTGCATACTGATCGAAAGACTTTTTAAATGCCTCTCGTAACGCTTGGCCAATAGATTTCTCTTGCTGACAAACTCGTCAATCCTGGCAAGTTGACTGATCCCCAGCGCCGCCTGTATATCGGTCATTCTGTAGTTAAAACCGAGCTCAAGCTGCTCATAATACCATGGACCGTCCGGCTCTCTTGTCATCCTGTTGACATCACGTGTAATGCCATGTGACCTGAAGAGGGACATCTTCCATGCGAGCTCTTCGTCATTGGTCAGTGCCATGCCGCCTTCACCCGTGGTGATGATCTTAACCGGATGAAAGCTGAATGTTGTGATATGCGACCATTTACAACTACCGACCGGTTCGCCGTTTCGAGATGCCCCAAGGGAATGCGAGGCGTCTTCCAGGACCTTGAAACCAAACTCCTGAGAGAGTTCCCAGATAAGTTCCTGTTCGGTCGGTTGACCTGCAAAATGGACAGGGACGACTACTTTCGGTAACTTTCCAGTTGCTTGAGCCTTTACAAGCTTTTTTCGTAATTCAGGAACACTCATGTTCCATGTGAGTGGATCTATGTCTACAAAATCGACATCAGCTCCGCAGTATCTGGCGCAGTTGGCTGAGGCCACGAAGGTGTTAGGCACAGTCCAGAGGATATCGCCAGGTCCCAGGCCAAGCGACAGGCATGCGACATGTAAAGCTGATGTGCCGCTGTTCACTGCCACTGCAAAACGGGCCTTGCATTTGTTGGCAACTGCCTGCTCAAATTTAGGGACAACCGGACCTTGAGTCAGGAAGTCGGACTTCAGGACTTCAACGACAGCGTCAATATCTTCCTGGGTTATGGATTGTCGTCCGTAGGGGATCATGCCATCCCCGCCAGGTGGTTGAATTGCCGAATCTCGGAGACAGTCAGAAACCACGGATTTGTTCCGGAGTTGTATTCAAAGCCCTGCTCTACCGGTCTGCCCTTTTCTTCCAGGGAGTTGCAGCCATAATCACTGCAACGGTTTCCCCAAAATGTTATCGACGGCTTTATGACATAGTGATCATCAAATTCGAGTGTGAGATGGGAATCATCCAGTGGACACATCACCTCGTGGAGTTTTTCGCCGGGTCGTATGCCCACCACTCTCATAGTCATGCCTGGGGCCATCGCTTCAGCCAGGTCCATGATCCTGATGGACGGGATCTTCGGCACAAATATTTCTCCACCCCACATCCTTTCGAAATTCTTCAAAACAAAGTCAACTCCCTGCTGCAATGTGATCCAGAAACGGGTCATCCTTTCGTCGGTTATGGGCAGAAAATCGTTTCCATCATCGATCAGTTTTTTAAAATACGGGACAACTGAACCCCGAGAACCGACAACATTTCCGTAACGGACCACGCTGAAGCGTGTGGGTCTGTCTGCGCCCACCAGATTATTTGATGAAACAAAGAGTTTATCCGAGCAAAGCTTTGTGGCGCCATATAAGTTGATGGGGTTAGCAGCCTTATCTGTGGACAGCGCTATGACCTTTTTTACATCGCACTGTATTGCGGCCTGGATGACGTTCTGAGCCCCGTTTATGTTGGTCTTGATACATTCCATGGGGTTGTATTCCGCGGCCGGGACCTGTTTGAGAGCCGCTGCATGGATGACATAATCGACACCCCTCATGGCCATGATGAGCCTGTTCCGGTCACGGACATCTCCTATAAAGAACCTCATACAGTTTCGAGTAAATTCCTGTGCCATCTCGAACTGTTTGAGTTCGTCGCGGGAGAAGATGATGATTTTGTTCGGAGTGTATCGCTCAAGCAGGGTTTTGGCGTACTGTTTGCCGAAGGATCCCGTGCCACCGGTTATGAGGATGTTGGAGTTGTTGAACATTTGCCGTTTTTTTCCTGGTCGTTTCCCAACAATGCTGGTAGTTAATCTCGGTTTTATATCAGGCCACGGCTCTTGTCATTTTACGAAAGCCTGGACTATTTCGAAGAAGGTCATCATAAGTTCCTTGCGCCACAACACGACCTTTTTCAAGTTCAACAATTGTGTCACATTGCTGAACGGTTGTTAGCCGGTGCGCTATGAGCAGGATTGTCAGATCCCTGTTTAATGCGCTAATAGATTCCATGACCGCCTGTTCTGTCGCATTGTCCAGAGAACTGGTCGCCTCGTCAAAAATAAGGACCGACGCTTCCCGGTATAACGCCCGGGCAATTCCAATTCTCTGCCGCTGACCGCCGGAGAGCCTTATGCCCCTCTCCCCTACCAAGGATTGATATCCTTTGGGGCGGCTTTCTATAAACTTGTCAATCTGGGCCTGTTTGGCGGCAATTCGAACTTTGTCCATATCGATGAGGTCTTTTGGGAGACCGAATGCAATGTTTTCGGCAAGCGTAGTATCAGCCAGAAAAATACTCTGGGGAACATGGGCGATGGATCGTTGCCACGACCTGCGCCGTTCGGCGTTTACGGGGACTCCATCTACCAATATTTGTCCTTCTGTTGGCTCCAGCAATGCCATTATCAAGTCCAGAAGCGTACTTTTGCCACCACCGGTGGCTCCAACGAATCCTACTCGCGCACCCTTGGGGATGTCCAGACTTACGCCGTCTATTACCCATGGGCCATCGGTAGAATACCGGAATCGCAGATCTTTTACCTCAATGGATTGTCTGAAATCAAGTGGGGGCGGTTTGGGGGTCGAAGCTTCATCAGGCAAAGGCTGATCAAGCAGGTTCAATGCGTCGACAAACGAAGCTTGAGTCCCGGCCATGTTTACATAACTGGAATACATGCCCTGAATAGCCGGTAGCAATTTCTGGGCCCCGAGGGCGAGGGCAGCGAGCACCGGCAACCCTGAACCAATGCCGTCTTGTCCCAGAGCCAAAAAACAGCCCAGAAAGGTTATCAGAACCATCCCAGCGGACTCCATCACAAAGCGCGGACTAAGCCCCAGAAACAAATTACTACCAATGGCTCTTCTATACAGAATGTCGGCCTGTTCATAGACCTTGCAATAGACTTCCTGGGAATCGTTGATTAATACGTCTCTGATGCCACCTAGCCCCTCTTGAAGGGCCTTTACAACCTGCGTGCTTTCTCTCGCGATTGTCTGACTGTTGGCCCGTATCCTTTTGCGTAGGGATCTTGTGATGATGCCATAGTTGACGGTGAAGACTAGACCTGCTGTGATTGTCACCAACGGATAAATTAAAACCAGGGCAGTTATGATGAAAATCAACATGACGGACGAGCTGGCAATATTCATGACTGAAGATATAGTGTTGACAG
>CAZIVV010000307.1:0-2240 GCA_964542775.1 uncultured Desulfomonile sp. | reverse complement strand
AAGCTGCACCAACCACTGCGTAATCTCCATCTATTGACACAGATGCGCCAAAGTAGTCATTCGTTTTTCCGTCTGATGCCGTTATCTTGGTTTCGGCCGCCAAAATGCCATGAAACATTGAAAGATTGGCCTGCTGAAAATACACCGGCCCAATATCAATACCGTCACTCTCCAGAGTCCAGTCCCCACCATACGGGGCATTACCGGTGGGATCGTCTGAAGCGGCAAAGTTTATGCCGGTAATGGTTTCGAGTTGAGAAAGCAGTAGCTTACCGGAGTCACTTGCCACCAGATCGCATGACAGTATGTCTATTCTGCCGTTTTTGCTCACCCGGGCGCCAACTTCCTTCCAGAAATTCTGGAGTTCTGCTGAGCCCAGCAATGTGCTTGGATTGACGGAGTAATCCCCGGTGAGATAAAGCTGGCCAGGTCCCTGGTCATGCGTCGCGAATGCTATTGAGTCGGCTTGATGACCATCCAGGACAATCTCTATTTTCGATAAAATGCTGTCCAGGGAATCTGTGGTGGGATCATAGCTGACCGTGCGCACACCGGCAGTGGCGGCATCTATCAACTGTTGGGCCTGGTCAATTCCCGAGGATACTACCAGCACGTGGAGACCGTCACTCGCTGTCGGAGAAGGTGTAATGTGGGCGTAGACGGTTGCGCTGGATGCCCCATCATCATGTCCCTGGCTATCAGAGACGTCCAGTAGCACCGTGGCCTGACTGCCGTCCGAGCTGTCCCAATCGTGTATTAACGCTCCGGTCAGGTGTTTTAAAGTCTCGTTGACATCCGTCTGAAGCCCTTCAATTACCAATTTTCCGGAGTCATTTCCAGAGACTGTCACGTTACCCTGGGTATTGACATGTAAGGTCGAAAAACCCTGAGAGGCCGTCAAAGTGAGTGTCAGTATGTCGTTTGGATCCTGATCGCTGACGGAGATCATGCTCCCCAGTTCAACAATGCCGTTTTGCGTCCCAACCGCTGATCCGTTGAGGGTGATTTGAGGGACATAGCTCAGGTTGGTGTCCAGAGAGGTCCAATACTGTACGTCGAAGATGGAGTTGAGTTCAAGACCCTGTTTCGAGGAATACTCCAGCGTCCAGTCCCCTTTTGCCGAACCGGTATCATCATCGCTGGCAAATACATCAGTTCCGGTCATTGCGGCGAAAGTATCCACGAAAGCTTTACCGGATGAATCTTTGGCCAGCGAACATGTAAATAGCTGAATCTGAGCGTTCTCACTCAGTGCTTGCCCTAAAGAGGACAACT
The DNA here is from genome assembly GCA_964542775.1 of uncultured Desulfomonile sp. Classification (GTDB taxonomy): domain Bacteria; phylum Desulfobacterota; class Desulfomonilia; order Desulfomonilales; family Desulfomonilaceae; genus CAITZA01. The sequence continues at coordinate 965 of CAZIVV010000307.1, read as the reverse complement.
CAGAATTGAAATTCCCGACATTGGAAATGTCAATTCTCTGGTTTCCCAATCTTAGGGCATTTTCTGCGCCGTGCCCGATAACAATAAGATTGTCAATTTTTTGTCCGGTGTCTTCCTTGACCTCTCTAAGCTCATCGATGATGGTTATCAGGTTCTCAGCATCAGCGTCATAGGTTATCAACCTCGAATTCTGACCGGCAGCATCGTTTATTTCAGGAATGGCGCCCAGATCACTTGAAACGAGGACAACATTCAAGTCCCCCTGAAAAACCCGGCTCTCGGTATTCGGTGGCGTCGGGAGAGGGGCTACTGCGGGCTGCGATCCGGCATCGGCAATATTCTGCTGATTTTCTGTCTGTGTGTTCTGCAGGGGTTCCGGCGCGTCGAGTATGACGTTCGGAGGCATGGGAGTGACCGCAGCGTCCAACACAATCCGATCTTCAAGTTGCTCAAACAGGACACTGCGCCTAAAAACTCTGGGTCGGGATTTCTTCCATAATTTCATGATTCATCCCCCCAATGCTCACGAGCAAGGAAAGCCTTGTCATGGCTAGAAAAAGGAGGCTACGAATTTAAAGGAAACAAAACAAAATTGTGTTTCATAATTGAAAAACTACCTTGTCACTCCTCAGACATTACTATCTAACATGAAAGTAAGACAGCTAAACTTTAAAAAAAGTTCTTTTATTAGTCAATATAATATTTTTAAAAAATTTTAGTTCCTGTAAGCACAGAATTTGGCAGCGTTTTTTGGAGGCAAGCATCCGAATAAGCGCTGCGTTAGCTGTAAAATAGGTATGTTCTATCAAGGCGCCGCGTTGAAGGAACCTTCAGCATGATCAGACCATGCGGCGACTCGGGAAGGTTCTCATATGCGTGCAGGTGATTTTGAAGATCTCAAAATTTGAATCATGTGGTACCCCCGGCAGGAATCGAACCTGCGACCTGCGGATTAGGAACCACAA
>CAZIVV010000306.1:0-1523 GCA_964542775.1 uncultured Desulfomonile sp. | reverse complement strand
GAGTACTGGGAAGATGACGATGTGGACCTGGACGATGAGGATGACGAGGATTTTTGATCAACAGCGCCCACGGAATTCTGTCAATCCCATCAACCCCACGGTTCCACCGTGGGCTCAAGACTTACGCCCCTTCGGGGCGGGGGGTGTATGCGGGTCGCCGTGGTGTATGGGATTGATCCGTTTGCATGTCATCCCCGACTTGATCGGGGATCCAGTCACCTGGATTCCCTCTTTCGAGGGAATGACGATGGTGAGGTTGTGGCGGTATGAGAGGTAATGGACAGTAGAGCCGGCCTCCGTGCCGGCTGATTAAATGAATCGGACTCTTTCGGTTCGACTGACAGGCATGAATACGCCGGCGCGGAGGCCAGCGCTACTGTGAGGAATTGGGGATGCTCTTACGTTCAGGATGTGTCCCACGGTTCCACCGGGGGCTCATCCCTTGACAATGGTATCATCAGATGCCACCATGAATCATGAACAGTAAACAGCGACTCACCCTGAAGAACGTTTTCCTTCATCCTGTCCACTCCGGTATCAGGTGGGCAGACATAGAAAGCCTGTTTATAGCGCTTGGAGCTGAAGTGCAAGAGGCTGAAGGCTCCAGGGTAACAGTCATGCTTAATAATGTTTACGCCGTGTTTCATAGACCACACCCCAGGCCAACGGTCGATAAAGGATCGGTCAGGAGTGTCAGACGTTTTTTGGTCAATGCAGGAGTCAAACACGATGAACATACTTAGATACAAGGAATTTATTGGAGTCTTCGATTTTGATCCTGAAGCCAGGTTGTTTCATGGAGATGTTACCGGTATTCAGGACGTAGTGACATTTCAGGGAGAGTCAGTCTCGGAATTGGAACAGGCGCTCAGGCATTCAGTGGAGGAATACCTGAGTCTCTGCGAAAAAACAGGAAAAGAACCCGATAAACCCTATTCCGGTGATATTAGATTAAGACTAGGCCCAGCCCTTCATAGGGACGTAGCCATGGCAGCCGCTGCCTCCGGATTAAGCTTGAACGCATGGATGAAAAAGACACTGGAACAGCAGGCTCACAAAACCTTGAAACAATAACTCCTGATGCCTTATCGTCGGCCAGCCCGTGGCCGCCTTCCGATATGGCCCTTTACGGGCCAAAGTCCTGAGCCCCTGGATTCATCCAGGGGAAGGAATTTTAGGTGAGGTTCAAAAACAATCCCACGGTTCCACCGTGGGCTCAAGACTTACGCCCCTTCGGGGCGGGCTGTTGCAAATGCGAGCCATATGAACTAACGTGATTACAGAAATGGCCATCAAACGAGTTGAAGAATGGGGACGGTCATGACGCTACAGGAAGTAATCGGTATTATTGAGGATAACCGATCCCAAATAAATAAATTTGGTGTGCGAAGAATCGGAATCTTCGGATCATACACGCGGGATGAACAGAAACCGGTTAGTGACGTTGATCTCATAGTCGAATTTGACCATAAGACTTTCGATAACTACATGGAGTTGAAGCTGTTTCTTGAGAGACTCCTAGG
>CAZIVV010000305.1:0-3886 GCA_964542775.1 uncultured Desulfomonile sp. | reverse complement strand
AAATCACGGATATACGTTTCATCCCTAATCTCCTACCGGAGAGGTGATTCCAGATTGCACGATTGACTAGTGCGTTATTGAATCATGAATCCGTTCAACAGGGTTTCCATCTCATGGCGAACCGTTTGCGGTATCTCGTCCGGATATCCGGCAATCACCTTTATTGTCCCGGCTTCTCCAGCCCAAAGTAATGCCCTGACCGTCCACGGCATTCCCTCTGTCTTGCCGCTCATCGTCAGGGACGTTACCGGCTTCTCATTGACCCGAATCACCTTCTCCTCTTTTATCGTGGTCTCTGAGCCCTGCTGCTGAAGGCTTTCGACAAACTCCTTCTTGAATGCGTCAATAGTCGTGCGTGCCGCTTTCTGGGATATAGCATTCAACTCAACCTGGGTCTGGACATGAATCACCGCAGTGTCACCATCCGGGAAACTTGAGGATGCTAACTTCCATTTTGCTGGATCATATCGCAGTTCGTAGAGACCGCTGGCTGGTTTGAAGACGTCCCCTGAAGCCGGCTGAGCAGGCGTAGATGTTGAGCCGGCCTGAGCCTGAGCTGGGGTCGTAGCAGGAGCCTGTGTAGACGTAGGAGTTTGTGTAACCGCAGGGGGTTGTGTAGCCGTAGGGGCTGCAGCTTCCACTATCTTGAACGCTACCTGTTTGGTGGCCCATTTGCTGGGATCAAGCTTCTGAAACACCAGTCCAATGTCTTTGAGGACTACTCCGGGATCCTTCATGCTCAGAAAAACCTGACCGCTGGATGGCGATCCTGTCTGAGCTTTTGTTTCAACAGGTTGTTTGAGTTCTTCCTGTAGGGATCCTATCTTGGAGAGCACTGGATCAACACTGGCAAGAGCCTTGATGTGTTCAACGCCTGTTGGAGCCATGACTCTGAAAGAAAAATCGCTACCCAAAGGAGGTAATCTATATGTCTTGCCCTTTTCAATCCTGTTGTCAGGTCGCCATTTGTTTGGGAACAGTATGATGGTGTTTCCGCTGGTGCCTATGTCGATAAGCGCCAGGTAACAGTCCTTGTCCGCCTGAAACTCAATTATGACATCTTCTCCGATAGCGTATTCAGGCTTTTCCGTTTTCAGCTTCAGGTCAATTCCAGGTGTTTCGTTCTGAATCTGATTGGAGAGTTTGAGTAAATCATCAGGGCCGTAGGCCTCTGCCTGTCCGGTCTGAAATGTAACAAGCAGCGCCAGGGCAACCATGCAGATTATCGCCAAAAAGTTTGCTTTTTGCATCTTGCATTCCTCTCTCGGTTGAAAATCCATGGATTAAATTCCTGAACATCTCCGTTTTTTCATGGGCCATTCGCAGGCTTTTCTGTAAACTTCGAAATAAATCAAAAATCATGACAGAAAAATTTCATGGAGCCACGTGTTTGAATCGTAGACCTATGACCTTGTCCGCTCCAACGACTTTTATCTGATTCTCCATTTTCTGAAAAAGTCTCTCCCTGTCGTAGTCGGATAGCTGTTTGGACTTGTCTGGAAGCGTGAATTCTTCAATGCCCATGAGGTTTAACTCGCGTTCCAGGCCAGTGGACTGCAACTTGGAGTAAAGCTGTTCCAGTTTTGGATTTCGCTCTCTGCTGGCCACCATGTAAATGGTTTCCTCTCCAACATTCTTGTCCAGCACATACCAATGTTTGCCCTGTTTGTAAGGAAGCCACTGTGTGATCCCGGCCTTTATTTCACCTGAACCTTCTGTCAGTTTGGGGTTTGGAAACAGGCGCCCCACATTACCGTTGGAATCCCACCACTAAACATGAACGTAACAGTCAGCGTCGGCCTTGAAAGCAACTCTATTACGTTGTCCTGATTTTAGGGTTGATCCGTTCATGATCGGTTTCACTTCTCCATCATCGGCTTGGGAGACAAACAGCGCCTCTATGTTGAGAGGCTTGTCATAGACCTGCGCTCTGAAGATGGGAGTTTGGTCCGCTCTTCCCTTGGCTGAATACAATTGAGGGTTTTGTAAGCCTTTAGTTGCTGAACGTGTGCCTTCATAAACATATTCGTACAGGTCCTTGACCGTTATGACACCGTCCGGGCCATTGTTGTAGGCGCCTCCTCTCAATCCCTTAAGAAGAAAGTGTGTGAAAATGCTGTTTCCGTATTTCTTGATTTCCCATGACTTCTCATCTGGCCTGCTTGAAGCAAAACCGAATCGACCCTGAAGGTTCTGGAATACCGAGAAAAAAATGTCAGCCGCTTTTGCTGCGGACTTATCAAGAGCCGAACTAAAACCGCCTGAATGACATGCATCCGATAAAAGTATCAGTCTGTCTGAGTCAATACCTTTGAAAAGTCCGGAAGTATTCATCTGAAGCGCAGAGCCAAATAGATTTTCGACATCGGAATCATAAGTAAGAAAGTAGAATTCATCAGTCCTCACAGGGTCTGAAGCTCCATGGCCCGAAAGAAAGATTATGACGATGTCGTCTTTCCCGGCAGGCTTGAGGTCTTCTCTTATTGCCTTGGTAACATTAACCCTGGTCGCCTGTTCGTTCACCAATACTTTAAGGTAGGATTTCTTAAAGAGCTTTTCACGTTCCTTTAAAAATCCGTAAAAGTCCTGGGCATCCTTCGGAGAAAGTTCGAGTTGGTTCAACTTTGTGTCCTGGTACTTACCTATGCCAACTATTACGGCGTAAAGGTCGCAGCTTTTTATATTCCCATGCTGAGAGAAAACAGGCACGGGCTTGAGGCAAGCGAATGTGATAATTACCACAAAGCAGAACATATAGCCCCGAGCCAGAACCGGGGAGACATGGCTGCGTAAAGCTGGTTCAAGGTTCGGTTTCATTCTTTCTCCTCATCGCGGAAGAAAACGATTTCCACCCTGCGGTTTAGAGGCGCCGTGTCAGGAGTGTGTTTCGGTCTGGTGAATCCGAAACCTTGGGTTATTAATCGGCCTGGATCTATGCCGAAGTTCCGCACCAGATAGTCCCTGACGGCGCCTGCTCTGGCGTTAGACAGGGTCATGTTGCGCTCAAACTCACCTACCGAATTTGCATGTCCTTCGATCACAAATCTGAAGGATTCCATTTCTTTTGAAGAAAGAGCTTTTCCTATTTCGTTAAGTTGACTTATGGGCTCACCAGGGCGGATATCTGCCGACCAGCCCTCAAAAAGTATGTTGTCAAAAGACTGACGATCCGTGTCTTTAATGACATAACTCTCGAACCCCATGGTTTTGTACATCTTGTCCATGTTTGATTCTCGAGCTGTCCTGGTAATCTGTTCCGCTTTTCTGACTCCCGCCGGCGAGCTTTGAATGCGTGTCTCAGCCTCTCTGAGTCGAGCTTCCAGTCCAAAAAAATCAGGCCGCAACTTGATGGCAGTTCTGTAATTCTCTGCGGCTAGGGGAAAACGTCCCTGAACCATATAAACGTCGGCAAGCCCAACTCGTGCCGCCACTATATCGGGATTTATTTCCAAAGCCCTCTTATAGTGTCGGGTTGCAAGATCCAGAAGCCGATTCCCCTCCTTGACGCCATTGAAATTCTGTTTGGCCATTAAGCCAAGCTGTTCAAGAGCGTCCGCAAGATTTACATGAGCCTCCGCATAAGAAGGACAGAGATCAACCGCCCGCTGAAAAGCGACCCGGCGTTCATGGTAATTCATCGATCCAACTCCTTCAGCGTATTTCTCTTTAGCCTGAAGGCATCCGTCTCTAGCGGTTGGTTGGATCGTTTTTATCTCCTCGGACAGAACGTTCACGGTCCAGAACAGGCAGAAGAAAATTGCGGCAAACAACGAAAAAAATCCAGGGTGATCTCGATTCATTGGATATTCTCTCCTCTTTTCGACCTTGTGAGAGCAACATCATATGATCATGAGGAAATGGTTTCATTAAGAATTAGGAACCACAG
>CAZIVV010000304.1:0-6448 GCA_964542775.1 uncultured Desulfomonile sp. | reverse complement strand
TCCGATAACCGCTGAAAGCCTGATGCGACTTTTCAACAACAAGAGTTTTGTTGAAGATGCAATAAGGCTAGGTCCGTTAACATCCGTCCAGATAAATCTTCAAAAAGACGAGTCAACGCGAAGTGGTTTCAAATGGTCGAGTCAGAAAGGATCCAGAATCCTCGTCACGGTGGGGACTTTATGTAGCGGCGAGGTAGTGGTGAAGCTGCAGTCGCCGATATCCCTGGTGGTGCCAAAACTGAAGGAATGGATAGGCCAATAGCTTGCTGGAATCACTAAAGAATAGGTTATCCAGGCACGACACCCCAAAATCCAGGCGCGTCCGAACTCCATCCGTATTACAGATGGAATCCGCTGAATGCGGCGCTGCTTGCATGGCGATGATACTGGCTTACTACGGAAGATGGGTTCCTCTGGACAAGGTCAGACAGGACTGTGGTGTTTCCAGGGATGGTAGCAAGGCGAGCTACATGGTCAAGGCAGCGATTGACTATGGCCTTTATGCCGAGGGTTTGAGGGTCACACCTGAAACTGTCAGGAACCTTGATTTTCCCCTGATAGCGTTCTGGAACCTGAATCACTTTGTAGTTGTTGAGGGTTTTGACAAGAAGAGATGGTATCTGAACGATCCAGCGGAAGGTCCTCGCACAGTCACCCATGAGGAGTTTGACAAGAGTCTGAGTGGAGTGGCGCTCACTTTTGAGAAAGGTCCAAACTTCAAAGAGGGTGGGCAAAAAACAAACCTTTTCAATTCATTGAGAAAGCGGGCCACAGGTATGGGGCCTGCTTTGACGTACGCTATACTTACAGGCCTTCTGATTACCTTCATTGGACTGGTTATTCCTACCTTCACAAAAGTTTATGTTGACCATTATCTGATGGATCATCAGGTTGACTGGCTCAAAGCCATGTTGTGGATAATGCTGATTACGATTTTCCTCAACATGGCCGTGACATGGTTACAGCAGAACATTCTGTTGAAACTCAACCTGAAGCTGGCGCTGAGCAGTTCATCAGCGTTTTTTAGTCACCTGTTACGTCTGCCGGTCGATTTCTTTTTCCAGCGTTATAGTGGTGAAATCCAGTCAAGGGTAGCTCTAAATGACCAGGTTGCGTCGCTTTTGTCCGGACAGCTTTCGGCTACCATGCTTCAATGTCTTACATCAGTCTTCTTCGTCATGGTGATGCTAAGCTACAGTGTGTTTCTTACTTCGATAGGGGTAATCGGCGCTGTGCTGAACCTGTTGGCTCTGGAAGCGGTTTCCCGTAAACGGACTGATCTTAACAAACGGCTGTTGCAGGAAAAGGGAAAACTGATTGGTGTCACTATGTCAGGCATATACATGATCGAGACACTGAAATCAGCCGGCAGGGAGGACGATTTTTTTTGTCGCTGGTCGGGCTATCAGGTCAAGGCCACAAATTCGAGTCAGGAATTGGGTTTATGGTCAGCCATGCTCGACAGGGTTCCGCCATTTTTGACATCCGTGAACCATATATCGGTTCTGGGATTTGGTGGAGCGCTGGTCATGCAGGGGTTCCTTACTATTGGTGACCTGCTTGCCTTTCAGGCCCTGCTTTCAGGTTTTACCCAGCCCATCAACAGTCTGGTTGGACTTGGGAGCCGACTTCAGGAAATCGAGGGAGATCTTGGCCGGCTCGATGATGTTCTGGCGAATCCGATCGACAACGAACTCCAGAAAGCGGAGGCTGTTGAACTGAATTCCGAAAATACTGCCAAGCTTGGTGGAAAACTGGAACTCAACAATATTTCTTTTGCGTATGGACGTTTTGACAAGTCATTCCTGGACAATTTCAGTATGACTATCAATCCGGGGAGCAGAGTAGCGCTAGTGGGCGCCTCTGGTAGTGGGAAGACTACCATTGGGAACCTGGTGGCAGGTTTGTATACGCCAACCCATGGCGAAATACGTTTCGACGCGAAGCTACGCTCGGAGATTCCCAGGCTTGTCATGTCCAATTCCCTCGCTAAGGTGGATCAGAGCATTTTTCTTTTCGAGGGCTCCATCAGAGATAACATTGCCCTTTGGAATGAAAGCATAACTGACACGGCCATTATCCAGGCGGCAAAGGACGCTTGCATTCATGATGTAATCAGTTCCAGACCTCTGGGCTATGAAGACATGGTTATTGAAGCTGGCAGAAACTTCAGTGGAGGTCAGTGTCAACGGCTGGAAATAGCCAGGGCGCTTGCTCTGGAACCTTCAATCCTGATACTGGACGAGGCGACTAGCGCTCTTGATCCCCTGACGGAAAAGACAATTGACGACAATCTCAGACGCCGGGGCTGCTCATGCCTGATCATTGCCCACAGACTTAGCACCATACGCGACAGCGATGAGATAATTGTTCTCAAAAACGGTCAGGTTATTGAGAGAGGAAGACATGAAGAGCTGGTAGCCCTCAACGGCTACTATGCCGAACTGGTCAGAGACACATAGATGGCTGATAAATTATCCAAAAACAGTTCATCAGGACAAGGCAGTACCGGCCATTCAATCCTCGATTATCTCTCCAGTTTGGGTTCAATCCAGAAACTGGAAAGTAACCGGTCGATCGATCTGAATAAATCCGGCAGCGCCTATTTTGTGGTATCTGGCAGCATAGACATGTTTGCCGTTCGGAATCCTGCCTCGGATGTCAGCGGCCCCAGATTGAACATGATGCGCGTAAAATCGGGAAATATTATGTTCGGAATCTGCCCCGATCAGAACCCTGGGGATGTGGGTTTCATAGGGGTAGCAATCACAGCGACTGAACTACTCGAGATCGGGCTGGACGATTTTTCCCGGGCAGTAGTCGATTCCGGACAGAAGCCCGAATTCTGTAATTTGATCGATTTGTGGGTGACTGCTCTGATTGAGAGCCTGTGCCCGGCATTAGGGCAGAAGCCTGTGATGTTCAATGAGGTCAAGGCCGGTTATGCGGGGGAGATTGCTGATAAACAGGTTTTGGGAATTCGTGACGGACTGGTCTGGCTGAACAGCGACAAAGGATCAAGCTGCTTCATGGGCCGAACCGAACTTTCCGGCTTCTGTGCTGGCAAGACATTGCCGATCACCAGAAAATCCTGGGTGGTTGCCGAAAACTGTTCCGTATCGGTCAAACCTACGACTGGGATACTGGAAAATGAGAATCAGGTCACAAGGATCTTGCTGGATTTTCACGAACTGGTTGTGCAGCTCGTAAGGCTTGCTTTTGAAAAGAGAGTCACCGAGCAAACCAGAATGCTGGTTCAGGAGCGCGATCAGCAAAAGAGGCTGGTTGAGTCAGCGTTTGAGACACTGAGTTCGAGCATAATAAGGGAACGACGCGAATTCACTGAAATCAAGGGCAAACCCCTACTGGACGCGTGCAGGATCATAGGGAGCCATCTGGGAATAACATTCGTTCAAAGGCCTGATGATCTCGAGGCCATGGGAGATCCCCTTAAAGACCTTTGTGAAGCCTCGCGTGTCCGTGTTCGCGAGATGATTCTGGTAGGCGAATGGTGGAAGAAGGATCACGGATCATTTCTCGGATATATGTCTGACGACAATCGACCCGTTGCGGTACTCGGTCTCAAGCCCGGCTACTACGTTCTTTGTGACCCAAATGTTTCCTCGAGGGTGAGGGTAGACAGTGACATAGCTTCGAAAATAAGGCCGCTGGTGTATGCGTTTCAGGTTCCTTTCCCGGAAAAAGAATTGAGTGCGCTGGATTTGGTTAAGTTTGCCATCAAGGGTCTGGTTCCAGATATATGGAGGAATCTGGGTTTCGGGATACTGATTGGCCTGTTGGGTCTGCTGGCTCCAATTGCCACGGGTCTTCTGATTGATGACATAATTCCGAGTGAGGACAGATCTCAATTACTTGGACTGTCCGCCGCATTTTTCATGTCGGCGGTCTGCGTCATGCTCCTGCAGTTTGGACAGGCTCTGGCCATACTGCGAATAGGTGGCAAGTCAAGTTTTGTTGTCCAGTCAGCAGTCTGGGATAGACTACTGGCCCTTCCTGTGACCTTTTTCAGACGTTATCCCGCGGGAGATCTGGCTAACCGGACTCTGGGAATTGACCAGATGCAGCAGTTGATTTCAACCCAGGCAATGTCTACCATCATGGCTGCATTATTTTCAGCTTTTCAGGTAGCGCTTCTTTTTTATTACAGCATTGAACTCGCTATAGTTGGTCTGGTCTTGACAGTAATATCGCTGATTCTGCCCACCATTTGCCTGATGTTGCAACTCAAATACCAGCGCCCTCTTTATGATCTGGTCGGGAAAATTCAGGCGTTCAATCTACAGGTCATCAACGGCATGGCCAAGCTGAGGATTAGCGCAGCCGAGCCCAGAATGTTCAACCTTTGGGCTCGTATGTTTTCCAAACAGAAGGAGCTGACCTATAAATCCGGGGTGGTGGGAAACGTGCTCGGTGTTTCGGTCAGTTCACTTACTCTCGCCGGCACATTTGTGATTTTTACCTGGACATTTTTCAGTTCCGACAAGGCCCTGCATGCAATGCCAGCAGGTCAGTTCATGGCATTTGTTAGCGCATTCACCGGTGTCTTGAGCAGCGCCTTTTCCACTCTGACGACCCTTTTCCCCATGATGCAGGTCAAACCCATCTATGAGAGAACAAAACCGATCCTCAAGGCTCTGCCGGAAGTCAACAACACTGCTTCCTATCCCGGAGAGCTGACCGGACACATTGAGATTAGCCAGGTCTCCTTTCGGTATAATCCTGCAGGCCCCCTGATAATAAAGAATTTCTCCCTGGAGATAATGCCCCGGGAGTTTGTGGCCCTTGTCGGCCCGTCCGGCTCAGGCAAATCAACCCTGCTTCGGTTACTGCTAGGGTTTGAAGAACCGGAAACCGGCGCCATTCTCTATGACGGTCGGGACCTGACAAAGCTGGATGTCAAGGCGGTAAGACGACAGATCGGGGTGGCGCTCCAGAATGGCATTCTTTTTTCGGGAAGCATTTTTGAGAATATAGTGGGTTCTTCCCCGCTGACATTGAACGAGGCTTGGGAAGCGGCACGCATGGCCCAACTGGAAGATGACATCAAGGATATGCCCATGGGTATGAATACCGTGATAGGAGAAGGTGGAGAAGGGCTTTCCGGGGGGCAGAGACAACGACTGCTTATCGCAAGGGCAATTGTCAGACATCCCAGGATGCTGTTTTTCGATGAGGCCACTAGCGCTCTGGATAATGAAAGACAGGAGCTTGTTAGCAAGAGCATAGAAAAACTCGAAGCGGCCAGGCTGGTAATGGCCCACAGACTGAGCACAATAAAGAACGCTCACAAAATATGCGTTATTGTTGATGGTGAAATGGCCGAGCTAGGCAACTATGATGAACTGATGTCCAAAGGAGGTGTGTTCGCCAATCTGGCAAAACGACAGATTGTGTGATCCGTTTATTTTGGGACACAATGCGGATTCAATCTTTTGCTTTTCAGAGCCATCACGTTACCCGCCTCGTCATATACACATGTTCTGACCAACCGGACCGAACCAGCCTGAACAGTCAAGATCCAGACATGTCATTTAGAATCGTGAGACTACTGCCAGAGAGATTATTTTACTTTAATTAATTGTGATAATATGTTGACTAAACAGAGAATATATGAATATTATTCTGCAAATAGTCATGGAAAGTATTTTCCCCGGTCTGTCATGGAAGCTTTCATTTCTGTAACCTGCTGTCCGTCTGAACAACAAAAGTTCGGTTGGGGTAACAAATGAAATCTGGCACAAAACTGACTCAGGATCCAATTTGTACGCAAGTCAGCTCTATTTTGAATGTATGAAGGTTTTTTTATGAAGCTGGCAAGGCCCAGATACATCCCCATTCTCTTCTGCTTGTTTTTGACGCTGTTGCCCGTCAAAGGTGGAGCTGTTTCCGTGACAGGTGATTTGTCGGCGTCACCTGACCTGACAATTGATCTGGAAAGCAATCCTAAAGAAAAACTGACAGTCAGGGACGCTGTCAAACTGGCGATTGTCCGGAATTTCAGTCTTCGAAGCCAGGCTCTCACCATGGCCCAAAAAGATAATGCCAAGTGGGCGTCTTATTCGGATTTGCTGCCGCAGTTGAACATCACTTATGATTCCGAGATAAACCGGTACCGTCAAATGTCAAATACGGCGATATTATCCGGAGTTCATCCTAGTCGATGGTCTTACAGGGGCGAGACCAATAACCCTACTCTCCAACCCCTTTATCCCTACAGGATAGACCCGTACAAGAACATGACGCTCACGGCTACCCTGACCCAGCCAATATTTGACGCAGGTCGACTTGGCAATACCTACAAGTACGCCGGGATGGACGCTATAGCTTCAGGTGTAGACATTGAAACCATGCGAAGGGATCTGACAAAATCTGTCATACAGTCTTTTTATCAGATTCTTCTTGGCAGGAAGTTGGCCCGGGTGACAGA
>CAZIVV010000303.1:0-5808 GCA_964542775.1 uncultured Desulfomonile sp. | reverse complement strand
AGAATCGATGTAGACAGAATCCGCAATGAAGTATCCAACATGAAGGTCTACTGCCATGCCCACCCATTGGCTGCGATACGGCCCGTGCTGATTGAGCGAGGAATAATAAGGGCCACTGATCTTCACAGACTGGATTCAGATACTATTGTTCGACTTACCGGCTTGAAGATAATTTGTCATACTCCCCCCACAAAATCCGGAAAGCGTGTAATGTTCATAACTCTCGAAGACGAATCAGGCCTTTTTGATGTTGTAGTCTTTGAGAATGTACAGAGACGCTTTGCAAAGAACATTCTCACAAGCCAGGTTTTGAGCCTGGAAGGCAAGCTCCAGCGGCGAGGAGTCAGGGGCAAGTCTATTTCTGTGATTGTGCAAAGGCTTTTTCTGGATTTGAGTGGCTCCATTACAAAACTGCTGGATCTTCATGTTCCAAACGTCTCTAAATAGCCATTCCGAAACGGGACGGTGGGGTTGCAGGGCTCCTATTCTCGCTTCAAGTCGTGGATGTTCATAGAGGGCCGATTTATGTCAACATTTTGGATATAATTCGCCTTCACTTTCATTAACGGCTTCAAGCCGCTTTCCGACTGATTACAAAAATTTCTCGGGGTCCAAAAAAGTGATGACTGGAATGTCCTTGGTTGGCACACATGTGTCGTATGATGGATTTAAGCGGTTTTTTACAAAATTGATATGAGGAGGGACATCATGAGGGCGTTGTTAGTTTTTGCAATACTGTTGATTGGTAGCTCAGTGGTTCAGGCGGACAAGGTGGTGAGGGATAAATACGGAAATCTTGTTGAAACATGGAAAAACAGGGGAAGCGAGACGGAAGTGCGGGACCGGTACGGGAACCTTGAAGAAACACGGACACGCCGGGGTGATGAAATTATAGTTAGGGACAGGTACGGGAACACGATCGGGACGGAGAGGATTGAGAGGTAGTCCAGAGACTTGATTGGTGAACCTTTGAGGCTATACAGCGAAGTGCTTTAGAGGCAGCGTCTACATCGATTCATTTATGCATGGCCTCAGGCACACCATGGTTATTTGAATTAGCGTGACAGGGAAACTGACTTCGAGATTCAAATGGGCTGGAGATATGCCACCGCCTGGCGAGGATAATCTCAAACAAGCTGTTTCCAGGAATGGAAAAAAAATGAATTAAGTGAGCCCACAATCCCAGCTCGCGTTTTTGTTCTCGGAGGATCACCCATACCCTCAAGATCGATCTCCCAACAAGACTGCTCGAGCTGTCTCGACAAACAAGTAGGAGGCCTAAATCAAATGCTGAGCCCAAGTCTCTAACAGGCACGATTGAATTATTTAGTTGTTGGATGGAATTGGAGATTTCAGCCATTGAGTGAACAACCTTGGTCATAACAAAAGCGAAAGGTCCAGAACAAAATGAGCGAGTACATTGAAATAAATGTTCCTGCGGGCATGAATCTACCCAACATAAGGAGTTATGCGGCAGGATTACTGCCATCGACAGTGGAAGAGGACGGATGCATAATCAATCAATTCTTTTGCATGGCTGATGGGGACCCGGAAAGTTTGTGTGTTGTTCAAACAGATGCCTCCCACTTCAGTTTGTTGCCCGGCCCAGAATTTTCACCCCGTCTATACCGTGGACAGAACAGATATTTCGCGAAATGCCTACCCACGTTTTTAAGACCGCCACTTACCAAAATCAAAATTCTGACCGACATCTTAAAGAAGTACGAATTTTTCAAGCTGCTTTGCTCTCATCCAATTGTCAAATATCTGGCCGAATGGAAAATCGCGGACAAGGGCTTCAAGGTAGATTTTGAAGGGCTGGCTGCTCATTATGAATTCTCTACCCTCAAACTCGACCTGACAAGATCGAAGGATGTAGCAATGTTTTTTGCGTTATGCGAAAAGGAAGATCTACAGAGCGACGAATACAAACCCATAGATGGGGCCAATCGTGAAGCTGTTTTATACACAGTCGATTTGAACAAATTGTTTGCTGACAACCGACAGGATTTTCATGTCGTTGGATTCCAGCCTTTGCCCCGACCTGATGCGCAGAAAGCATATTGCTTCAATGCTGGAACCCAGAGTGATTTTAACGATTTTTCGTTTGTGACAGTTGAGAGAACTAAAGTAGATCCAAAACTGGCACAACATTATTTCGAACTGTTTGAAGGGGGAAGAAAGCTTTTTCCCAACGACCCTATAGATTTGATCGCCAAAGAAATCAGAAATTCCAAACAAATTGACCGGGAAGTCCTGGAAACTTCCTTCGATAGAAACCTCATACCCCCGGATTGGCCGAATATTAATGAACTAAAACACTTTCTCGGAGTACATGGATACGGAATAACCGACAAGGGACTTCACTTGGATTCGGAATCCCAACAAAAGATTGTCACCAAATGGAATGCACAATGTCCGCTTAACGCGAGCAGGGTAAAATTCAGATTGGTGTCGGAAAGCTGTTGATAAATGCAGGGTCAAGCAGTGGAAAATGAGTCGAGCCCGATATTTGCTCTGATCACATACTTCCAGCGTATCCCGTGCTTGAGGAAGGCATGTAAAAATGGACTACATAGAGAAATTCCGAAAATGGATAAACGAAGCCAAGTCTCAACCAGAAGATAATTGCAGCACTGCAAAATGTGGCCAGAGTTTCGAAAAAATGAGTTTACAGATAATTGCCCTTCTCAGCTCCCATGAAAGTCCAGCGACATTGTCCGAGAAAAACATTGAACGGGCAACCCATTTTTTTCTACTAGAATACCTGGATTCGGGCTTCAGGAAATCCATGAAACATTTCATGGTAGCGAACTTGATAAGACAAGCATTTGATTACAACTCACATTTTGCAAAATCACAGGCATGGTGGCTTGATTTCGACATAAAATACGACAGTTTTTGGCCTGAAGCTATTCAGATCGCATTTAATTACGTTGATCAGATGGGCGATAATTCAATGACTCATGAAATTCATTCATATCCATATTTAGAAAGTGCCCGACGATTGGTTGACGCCGCCGTGTTTTTGAGATCCAAAGGATTTAAGATAAGCTTGGACCATACCGGGATGGGCACAAGTTCAGAACGCGAAGCAATAGCTTGCCACCTAGACAAGTCCATTTCTAAAATTGGAGGCTTCTTCGTTGTCGAAGAAATAATGCATGTACTCTATGGGATGAATAAATTCACATCAAGAGCAAGTGATAACTGGATGGAACGTGTAATTTTTACTGAAAACAAAAGATTCCCGTTACCTGTGTCGTATCTACTCAATTTGGGTGTGAAACATATTAATGATAGTTCTCCTGGGAAGTCAGCCACCCCAGAAAAAATACCGGAACTCATAGACATCGCAGGGGCTTTTAGCGCTCTTTATAATGTTCTGGACTTTCATTCGGAAAAAAGACGCGTTATGGTTCCAAATGAAATACTAGACTGGCTTCCTAAGAATGCTCTGTTTCATCAATTATATGTACCAGTAGAATTTCCACTTCAGAGGATACCTCATTTCCTTAAACATGTCCTGAGCCATATCCTGCCAAAATTGTCAGATGACCAAGTGAAAAATCTCGGATATGAGCCATTTCAGGTAATCAGGGTCATAGAAAATCTCTTGGAGCTGGCCAAGGACAAGGGCTCACTAGCGATTTTTTCAGAAAAACACTTGAAAGAAAGATGCGCCTTTGTTTCGGCCGCACATTTTGAGATGATCATGAAAATGCTTTCCCGAGCATTTTCGCTCGTGAATGATTCTTATTTGCTGCCAGAGGATAAAGATCACAATTTCTGGGATAGGCCACTCATTTCATTTGGGCATGGAAATTACTTGCTGATCAATCACGATTGTTCGTCCCTGAATTTTTATGAAGCAGTGATTGCGGATCTAAGAAGGGTAGCCACAAATTCCATTCAAGACGACCTAGGGCCTATCTTGGAGGAATTCGTTGTTAACAGTTTCAGATCTAAAGGAATTCCCTGTTTTAAGTTAACCCCTGAGGACATGCCAGAATTGGATGGAGACATAGACGCAATAGTTGTGAGCGATTCCTGTGTGACAATTTTTGAAATTAAGGCCAAAGCGTTGACCCGGGCTGCGAAAGCAGGAGATGACTGGGAAATTATAGTGGACCTGCTAGCGGGGTTGATGCATTCTCAATCACAGCTTTTGTCAAGACTCGCGAGGTTGTTGAAAAGTGGCATAGTGCTCAAAGCCCATAATAATGAAACCAAATATATTGAATTGAAGAATAGGCAGATCAATTTAGTCTCGCTGATCCTGCACAGTTTCGGCACTTTCCACGACAAAAATATATGGCTCTTGATGCTCAAACTTTTTGCAGGCTGTCGATTTGGACTCTCAGATTCCTGCATATCTAAAAGAGACGAGAAAAAATTGAAGTGTGCGAATTCCGATGCATCAAGAGCGATTGATCTGGAGAGAGAATTCTTGAACCTCAGAGTTACTCACAACAATATCCATAGGCATTTTATATGCTTAAGACAACTTGAAGATATATTATCATCTGTAAACAACGTCGATGAATTTCATGAGGCTTTCGCAAGAATCGGTTAGTCCCAAAAGGTTGCTGAAAGGTCGTAGCCGATTTGTCCGTTCCATAATGCCGCAACCGCCGGTCCAGATATGTATTGGCGAGCAAAGTCCGGCATTCCTCATGGATGTTCAAATGTACCTTTGGAGGTTAGTTTTATGGAATTCACCGAAGAATTTGAAAGAGATTTTATGAAGAGAACCCTGCAATTATTGATGGACTACCCCGGGGAATATGACGCCACCTTACTATTGAACTGTCTGCTCGGTCTTCTTGTTGTTCCAAAGGAAACCTCGCTGGAGAAAATTCCCACAGATCCGATATCTAAGTTGGGCAAATGGGGCATATCACCAGAATCGATAACAAGCTTTGGCAGGAAGAACAGGGCAAACCACTATCCTGAAACTCTGAGAGGTGTCGTCTATAATCTTAGAAATTCCGTGGCTCACTTCAGGATTCGCCCCATTGAGGAAAACCGCCGCGTCACAGGGTTTAGCTTCACTGATATGAGCGGGTTTGCAGCAACAATAGACATCAAAGAAATGCGCATCTTCGTAGAAAGACTTGCCAGTTATTTGGAACGAAGCATCAAGTAGTGAATATTACGTCCTGAAGAGAGAGAGACCTTGAGATTGTTAAGTGCTCCGTTGTTGATTGCCTGAAGAAGAGCGCGCCAATCTACATCTTTTGTGAGTATTACAATTGTGTAAAGTAATAATGATTCGTCTGTTGTCTCTTTGCAGGATCATTTCCAATTTTTTGATTTCACTTTGATGGTTATGTGTGTCATATTTTGTTTTTTAGACGGGACCAACGGTACTAGGCCAGAAACCCAAAAAGCATCATCCTGAAAATATTTTAGTCGGGGATGAAAAAAGTTCATTTTGGAATGTCCCTGGATGACATGTATTCGTTTTATAATGATCATCCATGAGCATTTACCAGTTAATACGATGGGTTAGATGCTGGAGGCTCTGATAAAAACCAACAGCCATGAAATTCGATTGATTTAAAATGGGTCTCGACCCGTTTTCGAAAATCTATGGGGGGAATCAATCATGCAATAGATAAAGATAGGCTCACGACAGAGGGAATCCGATAGATGAAAATCATCGACAATATAAACTCATTGCTCGGCGACGATTTGAAGGATTCAATCAAGACGAAGACCAAGCTCAAGATTGCAGCGTCATGTTTTTCGATATACGCTTATGAAGCCCTAAAATCAGAGCTGGAGAAGGTCGATTCTCTCAGG
>CAZIVV010000302.1:0-102876 GCA_964542775.1 uncultured Desulfomonile sp. | reverse complement strand
TAATGAAAAGCCACTCGATTTACTATACCTGGCTCCTGATCTTGATGACGGACTGGGCGCTGAAAAGTCAGACCCATGGGGCGAAGATCATGCAAAAATTCCTGTAGTTCTTTCAGACGGCCTACGCTACATCGGTGAATTAGATTCAACATACTCTACAAAACATGGGATTTCTTCTCTAGATAAAATTTTCGACCTTTCACGCTCTGAATCTGATGATCCTGAGGCCCCAGACATCGCTTTGGACAGGGTGATTCCTGATGATTGTTCTTTCAGTGTGAAGACGACATCCTATCCGTTCAACCAATCAGTATACACCAATGTCGCATCGACAATTTTTCACATTTTGTTCATATTTGCAGTATCCTTTACGGCGTACGCCAGCGTGACAGGACAACACGGGCTGAGACAGGAACCAATTTTTGTAAGTCTGGTAGATCCCCAGTCATCAACGGTTTGCGCAGCAACCAGGGGATCGCTGGATTCAGCTTCGTCGGCCCCTTCCATAGCTAACCGTTCCCGAAGTAACGAAGAAGGAAAAATGCAAGACGGCAAGGCGGACTGTGAGAGTAACGTCATGACGAAAGATCATGGTGAAGCTCCACTAGCGGAAACGGTTGAAAACGCTATGGAGCAACACCTTACTAAACTGGTCGAAAAAGGTTCTGAGACACCACGAAAAACTGCCCGTGATGACAGTACAGACTATGAGAGTAAATCCAATCAGGATTCCATAGCCAGCTTGCCATCGACTGCCATGGTGGAAAAACGCTCGGCATCCACCTATGGCGATCAGATGAATGAATTCAGATTAAAACTTCTGGCAGCCATTCACAACGCTGCTTATTTTCCAAGGAAAGCCCTGCGTTCAAAAAAATTTGGTGAAGTAATGGTGGCTTTTACTCTGGTCGATGGCGGTCAAATTGAAGACCTCAGGGTTGACAAAACATCTGGCTCTGAAATACTGGATGAAGCCGCCTTGGAAATTCTCATGAAAGCGTCCGGACATTTTCCTGGAATTCCAGCCAGCTCGGCTCACAAGAAAATTTCGTATGTTGTTCCAATAACGTTCAGGAAATGATCGAAGTGAGAACTATCTTATCTTTATGCTTCGTGTTAACTGCCTTAGCTTGCGCCTATGGAGTAGTCGAAGTCAACGCTGATCAACTCATTTGTGTGCGGGACTCAACCGGTGCAAATGTCTGCGTCAAAAACATTCCCCAGAGGGTAGTTTCTCTGGCTCCCAGTCTGAGCGAGCTCATGTTTGATCTGAACGCCGGCTCAAGGTTAGCAGGAAGAACGACACGGTGTAATTTTCCTGAGGAAGCGAAAAGGGTTACAGACGTTGGGCCATATATGGCGCCTGACTTCGAGAAACTCCTTAAAGTGAAGCCTGATCTTGTTCTAGCTACCAGGAATGGTATGAGATCAGAGCTCATACAAAGGATCAAGGGCCTCGGGATTCCTGTTTACGTCGATGACAGTTCAAACATCGATGAAATAGAGCTGTTGATAACTAAGGTTGGGTCCCTTTTAGGTCAGGATGAGAAGGCCAAAGAACTGAACTCAGGGATTGAACAGCGTCGAAAAAACCTACGCAGAATGCTGGCTGGTCTGGACAGGCCCTCTGTTATCTTTGTTGTCGGGATCAATCCATTAATTGTAGCAAGTTCAAGTTCCTTCCTGAATTCCCTGATATCTGAAGCTGGTGGCGCCAATGTAGTCAATGACCTGAAAATCCAGTTTCCCAAATTCAGCATGGAGGAGGTCATAAGGCTGGATCCTGATGTAATATTTATGCTGGACAAAGAATGTCATGGAGTGGAGTGTCTTGATTACTGGAAGAATTACGGTTTTCTGAAAGCGATCAAATCCTCAAGGGTGTACGAAGTGGATTCCGACCTGGTTAGTCGTCCCGGGGCCAGAATAATTGACGCTCTTGAAGCTCTCACCGGTCATCTGCATCCGGTAGCGGCTATTCCAGTATCGTCTCCTGGGGTTCATGCCCGTTCAAAGGTCCACTGAATCAATTTATGGTATTTTCAACAACATCATCAGTACTTCGGAAAACCATTTTCGTCAGCATTACTCTGTCGTTATTGCTACTAGCAACAATGGGAGCTTCACTTTTTTGGGGGACAACCCAAGTAGATTTCTGGGCCCTACTAAGCTCCGATTTGTCAGATCCTGACACTATCAGGTCCACCTCCATACTACTTTCTTATCGTTTGCCAAGGCTCCTTCTTGCAGCCGTCGCCGGGGCCGGACTGGCATGCTCCGGAGTTGTTTTTCAGGGTGTATTGCGTAATCCACTTGCAGATCCTTACATAATCGGAATTGCAGCCGGAGGGGCTCTCGGCGCCGTGATTTCCATCAGCGCTCTGAAGTGGACCTGGTTACTTGCAACAACTTGCGCTTCATTTATTGGAAGCCTCATCGCAGTGCTCATAGTTTATGGTCTCGCATTCATGAGAAAAACAACTTCTTACATGAACACGGTAATTCTGGCCGGAATTATCGTGGGAGCCCTTATGAACGCCATGATGCTTTTAATCATGTCAGTTACCAATTCAAGTGATATTCAGAGGATATTGTTCTGGCTCATGGGAGACTTCAGCCTCGCCGATTACCAGAAGATACTTTTCTCGGCTCCTATTGTGATTGCAGGTTTCCTTGTTGTTTATATGAACGCCAGTCGGTTGAACATTCTGGTGTTGGGCGAAGACTCAGCACTCGGGTTGGGTATAGATGTGAAGAAGGTCAGATTCATTCTCATAACAGTAGCGTCTCTGATGACTGGAGCGGTGGTGAGCGTTTCCGGCACCATTGGTTTTGTGGGCCTGGTTGCTCCACATTCCATGCGTCTGCTGCTCGGACCGGATCATCGCCTTCTTTTGCCGGCTTCATTTTTGGGAGGAGCTACTTTTCTGGTCGCATCGGACACGGTCGCAAGACTGGTTTCCTATCCTGTTGAACTACCGGTTGGTGTAATCACTGCATTGAGCGGAGCCCCATTCTTCCTGTACCTTTTACTCAGAAAGTAGGACTTTCATGGTCCCCCATTGAATTCATAAAACATCAGGACTTACAATCGGTTTGATGCCTAGCGGAAAACTTTGAACACAATGAACTCAAACATGATTCAATGTAGATCAGTCAGTGTTACTCTGGACAATTCCAGGATTCTAGACAATGTCGATTTTTCAATCGATTCGTGCGAGTTCATCGGAATCATAGGTCCAAACGGAGCAGGCAAATCAACTCTTGTAAAAGTAGTGTCAGGAATTCAGAAACCTGACTCAGGAACTGTTAGATTCCATGGCAGGGATCTTGGATTCATGTCCAGACAGGAAATTGCAAGAGAATTGGCCATCGTGGCTCAGGAAGAAAGTCTTGAGTTTGGTTTCACAGTTTTGGATTATGTTTCCTTGGGTAGAGCGCCACACCATGGCGGAATATTCTTTGAGACAAGTGAGGATAGCGATGTTGTGCGTTCGGCCCTGTTTCGCACTGAAACTGAATCATTGGCAGGACGTCAGGTGGAATCGCTATCGGGTGGCGAAAAGCAGCGTGTCAAAATAGCCAGGGCCTTGGCTCAACAGCCACGAATACTGATCCTTGACGAACCAACCAATCATCTTGATCTTTACTCCCAGATGAGCCTGATAGAGCTGCTCACCGATATCAACCAACAGGGAATTGCAATCGTAATGGTCTCTCATGACATAAATTTCATGTGCCTGGCCTGCCCTCATCTCAAACTGATGAGTTCTGGAAGGATAATCAATTCAGGGCCTGCGGAGAAAGTAGTCACCGAGCTCTTGATGGCTGAGGCTTTCAGGGTGAAGGTTTTTGTGGACAGGAATCCACTGACTCAGGCCCCAAGAATTACTCCCATAGGAAAAATCTGACTTCCGCGCCTCAGTCGTGACCTATTTCCACTTCTCAGCAAAACCCAACGCAAACGAAGTGTAAACGAAGTTCATGAAGCTTGTCTGGCTTAGATCAAGATCAGATCTGGACATTTCCTGCACAAAAAAATCAAATCTCCTGTACTTTCCAGAAACACAACACGCTATTTGAGCTGCCTGAGCGCAAAAAATGTCTTTTAGACAACCTTCTGGCAGCACACCCCATAAACTTTTTTGCCTCATAAGCCTCAATGCCGAAAGAGCCGCAACTGTTGGCGGATCAAGGTTAATGCTTATGAAATTTTTTCTGAAAAGTTCCCGAAATGATTCATTGAGCAACAAGCACACAGAATCGCAGAACCGGGCTTCATCACGGCTGGTCAGGCCGAGTTGATTCAGGCACGAACACTGAATATTAGGCGTGAGGGAATTTTGCCATACCAGAGTATCCTTTATAGCGTTAAGGCCTGAACGAGCCACTAGCTCACCGAGTTTGGTGTGCTTGCCAGCGCTGGTCAAAGCAATACCCGCATCGAGCCGTGCAGCTACAAATATCTGATCGGTCCCTGTTCCTGTGGCAATCGAGTCCGAATACCTGGAATGAATCTCCAGTTCCTGCAAAGCCGCTGCTTTTGCTTCTGTCGCGCTCACCACACAGTCAATCAGAGCTGAATCCGTTAAAGTCCGATTGATCAGGAATATCAGATTGATGGTTCCTGCATGTGGTTTGGACACCTCATCAACAAATTCGAATTTACCGGATTCTTCATAGACTGAGGCAGGGTCTGCCGCCCTCATGGGATTACTTTCTACTCCACCGGTACAAATACAGGCCACCTCCAGGTCCCTGAACTTAATTTGCTCTATTGCGGCGTTATTCATGTTCGCGGCTGTTTCGAGCATAGCTGTTACATCGGACTGCAGACCGTACTTATCACATATCATCTTATGATAGAGGTCCGGCTCATCTATCATGATTGAATTTGTCTCAGTAAAATGATCGCGTGGCTCGCAGCACTGATGATTACAAACATATTTCAGTTCCGAACAAAAGCCACCACCAACACGACACGTAGAAACTGAGCGGAAAGCCTTTAACAATCGTGCAATCAGCATTTTCTCTTCACGATAGACTTCTACTGAATCAAAAAAGGTTCTCAGAAGCATTGGCTCCTCTTCCATGGATCTGTATTATTGTTACTGGACTTTTTTTGAGATCTGGCGCAAGAGAGTTTTATCATCAACACACAAAAAATACGAAAAAATAGGGACGAGTGGGCAAAACTCGTCCCATTAAGGCGTCATTAACGCCGAAGGTACCTTGGAAGATGGCGCTTCTCAGGTTCTGTTGTTATCGATTGGATAAATCCGTTTTCTCCATGTAGGTGTTGTAAGCAAGCCATTCCTGCAATTCAGGTAAACTCGCTTTCTTTATGTAGCCCAGATTGATGATAAATACCTTGGCAAAGGGATCGGGGTCTGCGCTTTTAAATTCTATCACATCGCCAGGAAGCACTATGAATAACTCTCTTGACGGGTTATAGACAGATTCCACCATGCCCTGATCCTTCAAATCCCAAGTCCCCTTGAACGCATAGTGTCTATAGGTAAAAAAACGCCTGCGAAACGATGACTCGTCCACCCTTTGATGCGTCACTGCCCAAATTCCGGGACAGGTAGCCCGGAATTGTACCGCTCCAGTATGACCAAGCTGAATCGGCTTGTCGGTACACGTCATCTCTATCGAATTGTCAAGAATTTTTGCAGACCAAGAGATCGGAAACTGGACCTGATCCTGAATACCACCGCTTGTCCCGACCGCAGAAGTAACTGCAACCATTAGCAGAGCCATTATCACAGAATATCTTGTCATTATCGTGCTCCTGATCCCGAATGATTTTTCTTCATCTCGGGATTCAATAATCAACTTTGATTGCGCCTAAAAACTCGTTAAATTTCTCATCCATCTGCCAGCCCCTGAAAGCGCGGAGGTCGCATCATTCATCGAACCATATAATCTGCGCTGCATTCTCTCCAGATCGGCTGTTGTCGGAACACGCATCCTGTCATAATCGAAATTTGCCTTCAGACCCATGAAATAGGTGCGACCTTCGTTTGAATACCACGCTATTGGAACCGTAACAAACGAAGGGTCTGACCTCGTTCCCCAAAGCGAATACTGTCGATCAGAAAAATTCCGTATACCAAAATATACCGTAGCCGCATCACCAAAGAATTTTTGCGATATTGTAAGGTCTCCCCATTTGGCTGGTTCCAGAGGCTCTGTTTCGTTAAACGGATCATTGATCCGGTACTGGGATCCCACGTAATGGAATGCGATCATGCCGGAGAGCCCCCATTCCCGGTTGTCGTAGGAAAGAGAAAGATTAGCCATATCAGCGGGATTCTGCCATATCCATTTGTCTTCCGTGGTCTGTCCTGCCATATCTGTCCTGTAATTCGAACGCACCAAAACCTTCTGCCTGGTGTAATTTCCTTTCAGCATCCATCTGGGAGTTATTCGGACAAATCCTTCGAGTTCCAGGCCCGTATGGGCCACGTCATTAACATTCACATTTCTGGGGTTCCCGGCCGCATCAGCGCCATAGAGTATTTCACTGTCCATGTCCTGGTCATAATAGGTAGCATTCAGATAAATGTTGCGAGTAAACCAGTGTCTGAGCCCCCATTCATTTAGTGTTCCTTCCTCCGGATTCAGCATCCAGAAAGGAGGATTAAAAGAGGGCGGCCACCCAGTTCCGTAATTGATCATGTCATCAAAATTCGGAAATCTGTAAAAACGCGAGTGTTTATAATAAATGTTGGAACCTAGCTCTCTGTCATAAACAAATCCCAGACTCCATTGGGAAGCGCTCTTGGTCTGTTCCAGACTTTGTTGGGCGTTGGTGACGACATGATCCTGATTGTTCGCATAGAGGTTCCTGAGATCATAAGATTCAATTCGATAACCCAGGCCTACCACCATACGCTCCCAAAGACGTGAACTGTTGATGACATAGTAGCTCTTCGAATCTCTGTAGCCTGACTGGTATTGGGCGTGGTTCCAGCCAATGGTGTTGTATGGAGGCCAATCCTGTGTCAGGGAAGGATATCGTGATTCCCTTTTGAAACGGCCATCGTAAAGATCGGCTCCAACAGTGATGTCATTCTTGAAAAAAGAATATTCATCGTTTCTGGTGTAAATGAAAGACAGCCCCAAGTCGTCCCACCTCTGGTCAGAATTTGTACCCAATGCATACCAGAGTATCCTTCGATCATAAGTTCTTGCGCTTCCAATACTTTCCAGTCGACCTAGTCGACCGCCTTCGTACAAAAGCTTTGCAATAGTAACTGTGTCATTTCTCTCATCTGGCCCATTATCATAATAACGCTGCTGGGCTATATTCCGTATATCCCTTCTCTCCCACCTATCTCTCTGGATGTAGTCATTCATGGCGGAGCGTTGATCAGATTTTGTCGTCATCAAATCAAAAGTCAGGGATGAATTTATTTTCCAGTTGAAGGTTCCTGTAAAGTTATTAAGAGTCCATGGCCCGGGTCTGGTGACCGGTTCGTTGTCAACTCCATTCCCTTCGTAAATTCGCCACCCACCCTGATAGTAACGACCCATGAAAATTCCGGCGGCAATAGAGTCTCTAACCACATTGATTCCCGCCCATTCCCGATCCGTGTACCATGACCCCCCTTCCACTCCAAAGTACGATCCTGGATTAAGACGGGGATTCTTCAGAATGACATTTACGGCTCCACCAAGGGCGTTGTTTCCAAATTGAATCGTTGCGTCCCCTCGTAATATTTCTATTCGCTCTATTGACTCTGGAAACAGGAAGTTCGTGTTTACTTCTGTTCTTGGCACATTCAGACTACGTCCGTTCACCAGGAAGGCCACCCGATTTGGAGCTTCGTTGGAGAATCCTCTCAAAACAATTGATGAATCTGCAGGGTTTCCCGAGAACCCCGAGGTCCAAAGACCAGTTTGGCCCTGAAGCATATCTGTCACACTAGAATTTCCAAGGCTACTTATTCCTCTGTTGTCAATAACGCTAACCGCCGATGGGATAGTTGCAATGTTGGCTATTCCCCTGGTGGCTGAAACTACCTCGGATGTTGTCGGGGCAAAATCCGAGAAAGGCTGACCTGAAGGAATGGGCTGGTCGTAACCGAACCCTTCTCCAGCGGTCGATCTGGCTGAGGAGCCTGATGATGTCCTCGGAGCTTCAATCTCAACACGAGGAAGTTGATCAGATGCTCCAGGCGTGGAATCCTGTCCCAACGCTGAGGTGGAGCATAGCTGGCCCATGAAAAAAAGCCCTACTAACACCACGAACTGACTATATTTCTTCTTGATAATCGAATTGATTTGTTTCATTCAAACACCCCTACTCTGAGTCAATCCAAACAATCTCTCGTAAAATCAATGTCATCTCGATTGGTTGACAGCCTGATTAGGAGAATTCGTCATGACATCACCTGTGAGTCGGCCTTGTCGCCAAAGCGTTGACGGCAGATTCCAGAGTCCAGACCACAGACTCCCAGGCTCCACCGGGGGAAACTCATATTCCTTGACCACTTGCGCAGGCAGATTTGGGCCGCAGGAGTTTGATCCGGCAGATCGAGGACGTGGCCCGAGACAAGGCGCTGGAGGAGCGCAGCCAGCTATCACAGGATTGCACACAGGCAAACACTGTTGTGGCTGACACTTAACTGGCGCATGGTTGACAGGCCCAACAGGTCTACAGTCAGTTTTGCCTCCAACAGGAATTACCGTTTCAATAAGCTTGAATGGGGCTGCAATTGTCGACTTGAGCAGGCCAACTGCGTAGAAGGCAATTGCCCTGATCGGCCCAGGCTCAACATAGGTCAATGGAACAAGTCTGTCTGAGCCATCTCCCCGATAAGCGCCGGATGGATTGCGGTAAGGCTCTGGAGCTGAAGGCGCCTTTCGGATAGGGGAACACTGGCTGGAAGAGTAGCAGTCAGGGGAGGTAAGGCCTGGTCCGCACGAAAACCGACCGTTCTCGCCCGCACAGGATATATCGGTCAATATTACTGAAAACAAACACAAAATGGCCAATTTCAAAATGGTCCGTTCAATGGACATTTATTTCTCCTCTCATTAAAAGAGCAATGAGTAGCAAACGATAACATATTGATAAAACATCTAATATAAGTCGGCTTTTCCCAAAGTCGGGACCCACTGTCTATAGACAGACCAACAGTGTCAGACCTGCTTCAGGGAACTAACCGGTCTTGAAAACTGACCTTGACGTAACTCTGGCGGTGGGATAATGAAAGGAAACGGAAGCTGGCACAGTTTCCCAATTACTCGGGGGGTTGTTGGCGCAACCCCTTGAGTCCATCACTCTTCGTTATCGTCCAGACTCACAGGCCAAAAACATCCAAAATAAAAAACCCTCCTATCTCCAGACAGAAGGGTACTGCAAGTCTCAGCGCCCTTCCCGCCCTCGCAGGATTTTTTCAGGGATTCAGGTCATCCGGATATTCTGACTTCCGTCTCAGCCTAATTTCCACGTCTTCCCAGAGCAATGAACTCCAGTGACATAGTGTGGATTTCGTAAACGGTAACAGATGCGGGGCAGCGACGGAATTACACCGTCTTTCCCAAATAACCTGTGTATCTTCAAATATTACTGACAGTGGTAGTATGGGCAAAACGGTGGCAGCATGTCAAGAATTTATTCACACGGCTCGGAATGTTTTCCCCGATGTTGTCTGCGACACATTGAAATCGGTGTCAGGGCTGTTACTTTGCGTTTACCTGATGTAGCTTTTCAGCTAATAAGTTGAGCAATCGGTAATCCTTATATGATACCATCGGGAACAGTTGTGAAATGAATGAGTGGATGACACACCGGTCCATAAATGACCCAATTCTATGATAAAACAGTTTCTAGTGGTTTAACAACTTCAGGAGCGCTCTAATGACCCTAATTGAACACGAATCAGAAGTTTCCGAGCAGAATCCTTATTCAAACGCGCTGGCCCAGTTCGACAAGGCGGTCTCTCACCTGAATATCAAACGTGGAGTCATGGAAATGCTCCGAAGACCCAAACGGGAGCTTTGTGTCAACTTCCCTGTGATGATGGACAACGGCGACACTCAGATGTTCAGGGGCTACCGGGTCCATCACTCAGTGGTAAAGGGTCCCACGAAAGGCGGGATCAGATATTCCGCAGACGTCTCTCTGGACGAAATCAGGGCTCTGGCCATGTGGATGACATGGAAATGCGCGTTGATGAACCTCCCTTACGGCGGGGCCAAAGGCGGGGTAATTGTGAATCCCAAAGAACTTTCCCAAAGGGAACTGGAGCGCCTCACCAGGCGCTACGCTACCGAAATAAGCATAATGATGGGGCCTGAGAGCGACATTCCTGCGCCTGATGTGGGCACAAACCCTCAAACAATGGCTTGGATCATGGATACCTACTCCATGCATCGCGGCTATTCTGTACCAGCAGTAGTGACAGGCAAACCGGTTGAAATTGGCGGTTCGCTGGGAAGGACAGAGGCTACTGGACGTGGAGTAGCTTTTTGTGTAGCTCGAGCTCTAAAGTTGAAAGGTATTGACCCCGCAGGGGCTACCGTCGCTGTTCAGGGATTTGGAAATGTTGGCTCAGTTGCAACCCGATTAGTCCATGACCTGGGCATGAAAATAATTGGAGTCACCTGTTCTAAGGGTGGAATGTATAGTGAGGCTGGATTGGAACCGGACGCCATATCGCGACACATGGAAAAAGGTGGATGCCTCACAGAATTCCCGTGCTCAGACATTATATCAAATGAAGAATTGCTAACTCTTGACTGCGACGTGTTAATAGCGGCTGCAGTGGAGAATCAGATAACATCATCCAACGCAGGGCGGGTAAAAGCCAAAATAATCGCGGAGGGAGCGAACGGTCCCATTACGCCGGATGCTGATGAAACATTGCTGGACAAAGGAACATTCATAATTCCGGACATACTTTGCAACGCTGGCGGAGTCACGGTAAGCTACCTCGAGTGGGTTCAGGATCTTCAATCTTTCTTCTGGCCAGTTGAAGAAATAAATACCAAATTGAATTACTTGATGATTCAGGCTTTCGACAGTGTCCTCAACAGTTGTGAACACTACAATGTGGCCATGCGGGAGGCAGCGCAAATACTTGCTATTCAGAGAATTTCAGAAGCAATCATGATGAGAGGAATTTATCCCTGACAGGCAAAACATTCACATGAACAGGCTAACATTTAAGACTAGCGAAGATTGGTCCTGGATCTTTTCCAGTTCTCCAGATCTTCTATGATGGTCTTACCGATTTCATATTTGTCAAGCTTGACAGGAACGCTTCTGGCGCCACTGAGGAGAAATTCTGAAATCTTTGGGGCTGGATCCTGAATCAGAATTTCGTCCTCATTCATAACCAAAAGGTTGGTAGCTTTTACGCTGTGAGCCCTAAGTTCCTGCTCCCCTCCACCGTGACTTTCAGGAACTATGACGGCCCTCACTCCTGTAAGAAGTAATTCATTCACCGTGTTGTAGCCAGCGCGGGAAATTACCAGATCAGCGTGATTGAAAAGATCCACTAGATCGGGCAAGAAATCAATGAACCGAACATCCCCGCAAGCCTCGTGAGACCTTAACGAAGCGACAGCTCCTTTATCAAGGTAGGTATCGAGAACCATGACAACTTCATAAGTATCTGCGTCGAGGAGATTTCTGAGAATTTGAGACAGCCTGATGGACAGGTCATGCACCTGGCAATTTCTGCCCAGAGAAATGACCACCAGTTTCTTGTCCGGCATACCAAACCGCTTTAACGTCTCACTCCGCGAAGGTAATTCATCTAATGTCTTGTTTGTGATCTTGCCCAAATATTGAATCTTGGTCTCGAGCTCAGGATCATCACCCAGAAAAGACTTGTTTATGTCTATGACTTCCCTGTCCTCAAGCACATACATGAAATCATAAAGGGCCCCTATGTTTATCGATTCAGACCTGTGCCTTGGATTTTGGTAGGGGATCCTAAGCAATGGAATCCATTTCATGATTCCTCTGCAAACATGAACAAGAGCAAAATCCACCGGTCCGCCTTTTCGCATCCACTTTTTCATCAATAGCGGGATTAGCTCACTCATCTGACCTGTCATGTTGTGTTCTATGATCAAAGCGTCAGGTTGAAGAAAATCAAAACTGGCCATGATGAGACGCTGACGAAAATCAAAAACTGCCTCGAGGTCAAATCCGGTGAGATACCTGGAATGTAGACTGTTCTGCTTGTTATCGATGTCCATTCTTACAGACGGTAGCTTAATGACCTCAATGCCTTCCTTGAAAAAGACCTGAGGAACAGAAGTGCCTGAAATGACCATGACATCAATATCGGGGCGCCATCTTTTGATGCCTGATATGACAGCTGCTGTTCTAAATGCGTGCCCAACTCCTATGGAGTTGTGCGTATAAACAAGAATTCTCTTGATTGAATCTTGTCCCATTAATAGCAAGCCCTATTAAACCTTGATTAGTTGATGCGTGGTCCCGGCAGACCAAATCACAGTCCTACATCACTATAGCGTACTACCGGGATTAAGACCATCATATAGAACATCCGAAGGCGTCGCATCCGTCGAGGTTAAGAGTGTCGGCGAAATGACAAGCCACTAAATGATCTGATCCTATTTCCCTGAGCGGTGGCTCGACTTTGGAACATATGTCCTGACTGTAATTGCATCTGGGATGAAAAGCACAACCAGGAGGAGGATTTATGGGGTCCGCGGTCTCACCTTTAAGTATGATTTTCTTGCCCAGCAGCTCAGGCCTCACACTTGGAACGTTCGACATCAGGGCCTCGGTATAAGGATGTCTCGGTTTGGCAAAAAGGTTTTCCGCCGGAGCATATTCCACAACCTTGCCAACATACATCAGGACTATTTTCTGACTGAAATGCCTCACTAATCCCAGGTCGTGCGAGATAAACAGGTAAGCAAGGCCCATCTGGTTCTGGATCTCAAGAGCCAGGTTAACTATCTGGGCCTGGACTGAAACATCGAGAGCGGAAGTTGGTTCATCCGCAATCAGCAGACGCGGATATAATCCCATGGCCCGCGCCACGCATATTCGCTGCCGTTGACCACCGGAGAACGCATGAGGATAGCGAGTTAAATGTTGAACCTTTAACCCTACCAGCTCGATCAATTCCCGCACTCGCCCTTCCAGAGCTGCTCCCTTAGCAACCTTGTTTACTACAAGAGGCTCTGCAAGAATTTCCCTGACAGTCATGCGAGGATTAAGAGAAGCAAACGGGTCCTGGAAAATCATCTGAATGTGAGGTCTCAAAGGCCTCATTTCTGACGGGGTCATGTCTGCAAGGTTAACTTTGTCTGATCCATCAGGCGGATAGAACCATATCTCACCGCTTGTTGGTCTGTAGGCTCCCATGATCATCCTGCCGACGGTCGATTTTCCACATCCGGACTCGCCAACAAGACCAAGCGTTTCACCTGTCCTGATAGTAAAGCTGACGCCATCGACCGCCTTGACATATCCGACAACCTTTTTGAAAACACCCCTGTGAATGGGAAAATGTTTTTTCAGGTTTTTAACTTCAAGAAGCACTTCTGATTGAAACAAAACTAACCCTCACAATTTTATGCATGTGCGCGGACAGGCCACAAAGTGTCTTTCTGCGACTTTGGTCAGTTCATAGGGATCATCCCTGCACACTGTGTTACCTCCACACTCATTGCATCTGCCAAAAAATGGGCAGCCTACTATGTAGGAGAGAGGATCCGGTAGTGTGCCTTCTATTGTAGCTAGCTCTGTCCTTACAGGAGTATCTATACCCGGAACTGATCTCAGTAGAGCTTGAGTGTACGGATGAAGCGGACTCTCAAATATGTCGCTGACAGGAGCCTGTTCCATGACTCTCCCAAAATACACCACCAGAACATCATCACTGATGTCGGCAATAACCCCGAGATTGTGGGAAACAAATAGAATGGCCATTCCAAAGTCTTCCTGAAGCTCTTTTAGGAGAGCCAGGATCTGTGCCTGGACAGTAACGTCCAAGGCAGTCGTCGGCTCATCAGCTATGAGCAAGCGCGGCTTACAAATGAGCGCCATCGCAATCATGGCCCGCTGCCTCATTCCTCCGGATAGTTGATGAGGATAGGCGTCAATCCTGTTTTCGGGCTGCGGGATGCCAACCCGTTTGAGCATTTCAATCGACTGATTTCTTGCCTCAGCTTTTGAAAAGTCCGAGTGGAGTAACAACGCTTCCATGATCTGACTGCCAATAGTATGAACTGGGCTGAACGAATTCATAGGCTCCTGAAAAATCATGGAAATCTCGCTACCCCTGATACTCCTGGCCAGCGAACCGCGTGGATTCAGAGTTACCAGGTCCAACTTCTGAGATTCCCCGTTTTCCTTGTTCTCCAGTTCAAACAGTATCTTTCCGTTTACTATTTCACCCGGAGATGGAACAATCCTTAGGATTGACTGCCCTATCACGCTCTTGCCGCTACCTGATTCTCCAACTATACCTAGAGTCTTACCCTGTTCGAGAGAGAAACTCACTCCATCAACGGCCCTGACAGTGCCCTCATCAATAAAGAAATGTACCTGAAGATCATCTACTTCCAGTAAAGGCGCCATTAAAATTACCTCGAATACGGATCAACTGCGTCGCGTAGCCCATCACCAACAAAATTGAATGAAAGCACTATGATGATCACAAACGCGACAGGAATGAGAAGCCAGGGATACAGGGCCACTGTTGTAACATTCTGAGCCTCCTTCAATAAAACTCCAAGGCTGGTAATGGGCGGCCTTAATCCTATGCCGAGAAAACTCAGGGCCGTCTCCGCCAGGATCATGCTGGGGATGGCGAGAGTTACTGAAACAATTATGTGAGATGTAAATGACGGTAGCAGATGTCTGAAAATGATCCGGGCGTCACTCGCGCCGATGAAACGGGCCGCCAGCACAAATTCTTCTTCACGCAGAGCAATGAGTTTGCCGCGAACCATTCTGGCGAGGTCCGTCCAACCAACCAGAGACAAGATCAGTGTTATTGTGAAATAGACTTTGAGAGCAGGCCAATGCGGTGGCATTGACGCAGACAGACCCATCCACAACGGAATACTGGGAAAGCATCGGATAATTTCTATTATTCTCTGAATAACACCATCTGCCCAGCCACCTGCATATCCCGAGATCCCGCCAAGAGTCAGACCCAGAATAAGGCTGAGGAACACACCTATCATTCCTATTGAAAGGGATATTCTTGTTCCATAAAGACATCTGGAAAAAACATCCCTGCCCATTCGGTCCGCGCCGAAAAGAAAAAGCTTCGCAGGACTCTCGACCCCAAAAAAGTGGACATCGGTCTCCCATAAACCCCAGAAAAGGTAGCTATCACCCCTGACAAGGAACTTTATCGGGTAATCTTTTCCCATCACCTCCTTGAAGGTGAGTTGGTGGGTATCCAGATCAATTTCAACGTCGGTTTGTCGGACAAACGGCCATCGAAGGCTACCGTTTTCATCAAATATGTGGACCTTCGAAGGTGGTGAATATATGGCCTCCAGATGTCGTGTATCCTTCTCATAAGGAGCTAGAAATTCACAGAAGACCGCTGTTATATACATTCCCACGATGGAATAAAGACCTATCATCGCGAGTGTGTGTTTTTTATAACGCCACCAGACAAGTTGCCGCCAGGTAGCGTTCAAGTATTTCATTTCCTTCTGTTTCTGTTCCATTATAGACCCTCCCTGGCCCCAAAGCGGATGCGAGGGTCAACCCATGCAAGCAGAATGTCCGAGATCAGTGTTCCTATGACTGTCAGAAACGACAGAAGCATGATGAAAGTTCCAGCCAATTGCATGTCCTGGCTTAAGAGAGCGCTCAACAAAAGTGGACCGGTCGTCGGCAAATTCAGGACCACCGCTGTTATGGCAATTCCGGAAACCAACTCAGGCAGAGTCCATCCAATAGTGCTAACCAGCGGATTTATAGCAACCCGCACAGGGTATTTCAAAATCAGGTGAACTTCCGATAATCCCTTAGCCCTGGCTGTAGTCACATAAGGCTTCCTGAGTTCATCCAGTAGATTACCACGAATAATACGTATAAATTTGGCGGTGTGCGCAGTTCCAACTATAACCACAGGTATCCACAAGTGTTTGAGCAAATCGATAAACTTCGCCACACTCCACGGAGCCTCAGCGTATTCGGGAGAAAATAGTCCACCAATGCTAAGCCCCAGATAAGCGTAAGATACCCACAACATTACCAAGGCAAAAAGAAAGTTCGGGGTCGCCAGACCTATGAAACCAATGACTGTCAGGAAGTAATCCATCCACGAGTACTGACGAACAGCCGAATATATCCCTATTGGCAAAGAAATGGCCCAAGTAAACAAAATGGTGAACACCGAAATGATGACTGTCAGACTAAGCCTCTCTCCTATTAACTCCGATACGGGTTTGTTCCATTCAAAGGAATGACCAAAATCACCTCGAAGAAAATTGGAAGCCCATTTCAGATACTGTTTGTACATGGGCTCATCCAACCCATATCGCTCCTTGAGAGCCTCGAGTTCGGCCTGGTCAACAGTCTCTCCGCTGGCGCTGAGTTGGGAAACATACGTAGTCAGAAAGTCTCCAGGCGGCAATTGGATGATTACGAATGAAATTATCGATATAGCTATCAACGTCGGAATCATCAACAGAATCCGGCGAATTATGTAGGCGATCATCCTTTCATCCTTCTATCAGTAAGGTTAATCCAGTGAAAAAAGAAAATGTTTTTATCAAGAATATCAATACAACATCACGCTTTCTTCCTAAAGCCTGTCACTGCGAAAGGAACAAGATCAGAAAGGTAGTAATTCCAAACCCTTCTGGAGACTAAGCCAGTTAAAACTCCGGGTGATGGAAACTTTATAATTTGGAACAAACTTCCATAATTATTTTCCACCGCCCTTTCCACCAATAAAAGAAAACTGCTCAGGGTGGATTGGTCCAGGATTAGGGTAAATCCAGCTCTGAAAATCCTTCTTGGCCACGTTGATCATGTTCTTGGACACCACATAATAGTCTGGTGGATCATGCACCAGACCAACTACGTAGAGGTTCTTTTCGTTGGCAGCAATTATCTTTGCAAACAGTTCCTTGCGTTTCTGCGGATCAACTGCAGTGAGAATTTCATTGTAAGTCTGCATCATTTCCTTGATATCAGAAGGTGGTTCTTCGCCCTTCTTTCCAGCTGACTGGAACCACTGCGCATACAGGGGTGCGTTAAGACTTTCCGAATTATAAGGGAAGTACCATCTTGGCTCCAAAAGGCATTCTATTCCACCATCTCCAGGCCAGAGAGCTATCTCGTGCGCAGCGTTTTGCGTCCGCTGTCTGAAAAGCTCCATAGTCTCTGATTTGACCTCCGTTTCAATCCCGACAGCCTTCAGGTTTGACGCTATAACCTCTGCGGAATCAACCCATTGCGGCACAGAGACTGAAACGTCCAGAGAAATCTGCAGAGGCTTTCCGTCTGAACGTAATCTCTTTCCGTCAGAGCCGATCTTGAGGCCCATTTCATTCAGGAGAGACATGGCCCTGGTAGGATCATATTCCGTGTAAGCCTTTTCGTACGAAGGGCTATAGAACTCGGATTCCGGAAGTGGGGCAGCCTGACGAATGTCACCCTTGCCACGGCAAACAATCTTGTTTATCTCAGATCTGTTAACGGCATGCGACACTGCTTTTCGGAAGCGTGGGTCACCAAGAATTTCTCGAAGCGCAGGGTCTTTGTGATTCAGATTTGGAGCAAGCAGCACGCCCACTGAAGCCGTGGAGGTTTTTGGCA
Source organism: uncultured Desulfomonile sp. (assembly GCA_964542775.1). Classification (GTDB taxonomy): domain Bacteria; phylum Desulfobacterota; class Desulfomonilia; order Desulfomonilales; family Desulfomonilaceae; genus CAITZA01. The sequence goes on along the minus strand of CAZIVV010000302.1, from coordinate 85,076 downwards.
CGAGCCTGTAATTTCCGGTTGCGGCGCTAGACAGCAGTAATACTGAGTTTTGCATGCTTCCAAGGTGCCGACCCTGCATGTCAATTTCGCCGGCAATGGCTTTGAGAACTATGGTCTTTGCTTCCGCCTGCAGTTCGTGAACCATCGTGTCTATGTAAGGCAGTTGATTCCCCGCCGTGTCAACTTTCCAGTAATAAGGATTACGCTCCATGACAAATCGTTTTCCCGGAGCCGGAACCTTGGTTATCCAGGCGCACAGGGACGGCATCTTGTCCGACACAAAAAGCGAATGTCTTAAATTGGAGGCATCCAGAAACAGCTTCACCCATGTAGATGCATTTTTTTCGTTCATGAGCTGTTCAAGCTTTTCAGGATCTGCATATTTTTTGTGGAACTGTTTGAGGTAATGCTTGGGTTTCGTGACCAGTTCCATGCCATGCGGACATGCAAGCTGATCAATAAAAAGACTATAAGGCTTTTCAAATTCCACCCTGAACGTGTAGTTGTCAATTTTAGAGGCTTTGGGAGAGACCCCATCCACTGACAGCCAGTTAGGAGGCGAACTCGTTAATTCTGTGTTCAGAAGGATGTCCTCAAAATAGAACATAATGTCATCGGCTGTAAAAGGAGTCCCGTCAGACCACTTGACTCCCTCAACCAGGTAAAAAGTGAATATGCGTCCTGTTTCATCAACCTCCCATTTTCTGGCAAGGTTGGGAACTATCCTGTAATCTGGACTCCATCGCACCAGCGGTTCGTAAAGCACCCTTCGAACGCCTACCAGATCCGATAGCCCCGTGTAGGCGCGTCGCCACATTCCACCGTACGTTCCGACCTTGTCTACAGGTTTTATGACCGGAGGCGACACAGGCAATCTCTGTTCAACAGGGGGTAATTGACCTGCCTTAACTAGCGTGGAAAGATTCGGGGCTTCATTAAACGCATAAACGATATCTGTGCCGAGCGCCACGGCCAGTGAAAAAACAAAACTCATCGCGAGTAGAATCCTTGAAGCGTGACTTTTCATTACCCCTCCGGAATCAGGATATTCTTTAGAGCTCTACTTGAATCGGCTCAACAAATCTATTCTGTGTGTACGCAAATGTCGGCAAAATAGTAGCATCAATTGATCGAAACACAAAGCGTTACCGTAATAGTTCTTATTTGTTAATCTCTCCTCAATCAATATCGTAACCAGACTCCCGAAAAAGAAGTGGTAGCCACTATCAGTGGAGGGGAATCACACAAAAAACAGTCGACGCGTTCTTAACACATTCGACTCTCACTTCTCACAAAAAATCTTTCCAAAACTAGAATGGAATTTCGTCCTCAGGCGGCGGCGGAAAATAACCCCTGTCTTCCCCTCTGCCTTTCTGAGGGCTCGAAGGTCTGCCCTGACCTGAAGACGGCTTTTTCTCAGGCGTTTCCGACCTTGATCCGTGGTCGGAAGCAGGACCACCAAGTAATATCAAATCACTGGCTATTATTTCGAAAGTGGTTCTCTTGTTACCGTCCTGATCCTCCCAATCGCGACTTTGGATCCTACCTTCTATATAAGCCTGCTTTCCTTTGCCAAGATACTCGCCGCAAATCTCGCCCAGCCTTCCCCACGCTACGATGCGATGCCATTCCGTCCTCTCCTGATCATTCCCATCCTGATCTCGCCACCTCTGTGACGTTGCCAGTGTAAACGTGGCTACCGCCTTGCCTGAAGCCGTGTAACGGACCTCTGGATCTTTGCCAACGCGCCCCAAAAGAGTCACGCGATTTAGGGATCTGCTCGCCATGTGACACCTCCGCCATTCATTATGTGATTAGCTTGTTTAATTCATTTGCTGTGACTAGTTAGAAGCAGTATCCTCTATGAAAAGACCAGAGCTTGTCAAGCATTCACAAACAGGACATGGAACGCAATCCCATAATTCAGACGGCTAGAAAACAGATACTTCAATTGCTGTTAGAAGGATATTACACATCCAGGAAGATCTCTAACTTAATTGGAATCAGGGAGAAAGATGTCCTGGAGGCTCTACCCCATATTCAAAAGAGTCTTGGAAAAGGCCAGAATATAATTTCACACCCAGCGCGCTGCCTTGACTGCGGCTTTATGTTCAGGAAGAGAGTAAGGGTCACGACCCCCGGACGTTGTCCTGTTTGCAGGTCGGAAGCTATTTCACCACCATTTTTTGGAATTGACGCCCCTGCTTCCAACAGGCAGCGAGACAAGGACTCTGACCAGTTTGACAGGCCCGTGGGCGATGGGATCGGATGAAGGAATTTCTCGATATAAAAATAATTGAGGAAGAAACGACCCAGTAATCACTACGCACAAAAGTGTCGTCAACAAAAAGAACGGGGGTTAATTGAGCACATGAGTCAACAATCCAGGTTACATGACGTTTGCGAGTTTCAGGAAGATACAATACTGCCGGTACAGGAACATCGGTTGCGCCAGGCGGTATCGGCCATGGTGCAAACATGTCAGGAAAAGAGTACGGTCGATCACGTAGGGGCAGCTCTGATCCCCTCGAAAGATGAGATTATTCGCATCCTGGGAATACTTCAGGATGTCCTCTTCCCCGGTTTTTTCGGAAAACAGGAACTGACCGGGCCAACTCTGGAATATCATCTCGGTAGTGAGATGATTCAACTGTACGAAGCGCTGTCGGCGCAAATTTCACGCAGCATCAGGCATGAATGCCGCAGGGCCGACAATATATGCGTCAAGTGTATAGACACGGGCCGTGAAGAAGCCCTGGTGTTCGTCGAAAAGTTGCCCGTGCTGCGTCGAATTCTGAGCAGAGACGTCAAGGCCCACTACGATGGGGATCCGGCAGCCAAGAGTCTGGACGAAATAGTTTTTTCGTATCCGGGTTTATACGCGATTTTTGTGTATCGAGTGGCGCATGAACTTTTTCTCCGTGAGATACCGCTGATGCCAAGAATAATGACTGAACACGCTCACTCGCTTACGGGCATAGACATAAACCCTGGAGCCACAATAGGGTCGGATTTCTTTATCGATCATGGCACAGGCGTTGTCATAGGTGAGACAACACACATCGGTGACAGGGTAAGAATCTATCAGGGAGTCACATTGGGCGCGCTTTCTGTGCCTCGAGAATCCGAAGGAGGAAACGCCCTTAGGGGTTCCAAGCGTCACCCCACGATCGAGGACGATGTCACCATCTATGCGCAAGCCACTATACTCGGTGGCGACACTGTTATTGGAGCAAGATGCGTCATCGGTGGAAATGTCTGGTTAACATCATCCGTTCCACCGGACACCACAGTGCTCATAGAACCACCGAGACATGTCTTCAAAGAAGACAGAAACAAAATATCAGGTGCTTAGACGTCCGGTTCCTGTTATAATTCGGCCTGCAAAGCTCATTGAACCAATTTTGGCCTTGGACATGCAATTAGTACGGTTGTCGGCTATTGCTGCTTCAATGATTTTTTGTTGAGTCGTAGCCTTGAAGCATTCATTTGTTTTTGTTACACTCTTTAGGGTTTATAATTTCAAGAGCCGCGGTTGCTCAGATGAGGAGTTAAATTGGCTAAGATATTTTATGAGAAAGACGCCAACCCCGAGTTTTTGGCCGACAAGACGGTAGCTGTCATTGGTTATGGCAGTCAGGGACACGCCCATGCGCTTAATCTTAAGGATTCCGGAGTGAAAGTTGTTGTTGGCCTCCACAAGGACAGCCGACGCTGGAACAAGGTAATGGATGATGGCCTCACAGTTATGGAAGTTGATCAGGCCGTCAAGACCTCCGACATAATTATGGTTCTGGTTCCGGATGAGGCGCAGGCCAATTTATATAAGGAGAAGATTGCTCCGCATCTGACAAGTGGGAAGGCACTCGCCTTTGCTCACGGTTTCAATGTTCATTTTGGTCAGATTGAGCCAGAAAAAGACATCGACGTTTTCATGGTTGCCCCTAAAGGACCTGGACATCTGGTGAGAAGAGTTTACAAGGAGAACTTTGGGGTTCCTGCGCTTCTGGCTATATATCAGGACGCTACGGGGAACTGCCGGAATATTGGAATGGCCTACGCCAAAGGAATTGGAAGCGCCAGGGCCGGTGTCATAGAAACGTCATTCAAGGAGGAGACAGAGACCGACCTTTTCGGTGAGCAGGCGGTGCTATGTGGAGGAGTCACCCAACTCATCCAGTCGGGTTTTGAGACGCTTGTTGAAGCCGGATATCAACCTGAAATTGCTTATTTTGAATGTCTTCACGAATTGAAACTCATAGTTGACTTGATCTATGAAGGCGGCATAGGTCGTATGCGTTATTCGGTTAGCAATACCGCTGAGTACGGCGATCTCACAAGGGGACCGCGTATAGTAGATGACAGAACCAAACAGGAAATGAGAAAAATTCTTTCTGAAATTCAGACTGGCGAATTTGCCAGGGAATGGATTCTCGAGAACCAGGCTGGCAGACCTGTCTTCAAAGCTAAAGAGCGGATGGGCGCAGAACACCAAATTGAAAAAGTGGGAGCCAATCTCCGATCCATGATGAGCTGGATATCGGCGCCGCTTGAGGAAAAATAACTAATTGAGCTTGCCCAAGCCAGGTTCACTTTTTTGATATAAAACGGGCCTTAACATCGAGACCCTTTTGAGCGGTCATTCTGCGCTTTTTGAAAAATTTTTTTCACGACGATCTGAAGCAGGCCTCCGTCTCTACATTTTGAGCCGGCAAGCCTTAACAGCGCAGCTCCGCTAACACGCGTTTGTCGAGTAAACTGCCATTAGAATGCGATTAAGTAGTGGGACATGAACAGACTTCACGGTTTCCTACATATACTGTCAACTTCGGGGGGCCGAGATGGGTATTTGAGAAAGGACAACGGCCAATATGATTAAGAGTATAAAAGTCAAAAACTTTAAGAATTTTAAAGACGCTGAGTTCGATGTAAGGGCTTTGAATATTTTCATCGGCCCCAATGGCACAGGAAAATCAAATTTGGGCAATTTTCTTCTTATGTTGAGTTTCCTTGCTTCAGGTCCTTTTAGCAGCGCCTTTGGCCCCGGCCCATTTACTTTCAGGCAGACGTTGAGCAGAAAAGAAAAAAGTGTGTCTGAGATACAGGATCTGGATCTCCATTTCGAGGTGACCCTCGAAGTTGAAGGAATTAACTACAGTTACTCCATAGTATTCACTGAAATAAGGCGTAATGAGTATTTGATCAAGGAGGAGACGCTTCAGGAGGTTCAAGGCGAGATCCTTTTCACGATCAATGATGTGAAGGCCAGAGAATCGAAAATGGCTCAAATGAGAAAAGGGCACGCCTGGAATGATTCAGAGAAAAGAATTCGTTCGGTTGCGCAATACCTTTCTAAAATCAAGCGTTATAGATTCATACCTGATCTGATAAAAAAGCCTTCCGCTGTTCAGGATTCGTATCTCCTCGACCACACTGGAGAAAACCTGGCTGCGGTATTCCATCACCTGGAAAAGAACCATCCTGAGAATTTCCACCGTATTGTTCAAGAAGTAAAACGAAGCATCCCGGGAATCAAAAGGATTTTCACTCCTCACTTGGGTGATCCCCATCAGGTCGGCATAGGAGTTGAAGAAGATAACAAGTCGGGATATTTCGTAGGGCCTCAGCTATCTGACGGATTTCTGGTTTTTCTGGCTCTATGCACTCTTTTCAACCTTCCGGACCAGCCGAGAATATTTTTCATTGAGGAACCCGAAACTTACCTCAACCCAAACAGATTAAGGGTCCTCTACGGCTTGATGCACAGGTTCGCGACGTCAAATCCAGGTAAACAGGTTTTAATGAGTTCTCACTCACCCTATTTTATTGACTGGTCTGATTCCATTCCGGAGGAACTGACTCTCATGATGGATGTCGACGGTTGGACACAGTTCAGGAACCTGAAATCCGTCGGAGACATGCGTTATTTTCTTGAAGAAGACGCATGGGGCCAGCAATGGGTAGACAAATTTTTCAGGGCTGATTACGCTGATGAATCTTTACCAGATCTGGAGGATGTTTCTGCTGAAATGCTTCAAGACTATGAAGGTGACTGGGATATAGAACCTGAGGAGCAAAGAGCGCAGGGAAAATGAAGACCTGTTTGCCAAGCGTATGAGCCCAATTGAAAAAGCGCACACTATCGGTAAGCTCGTAACATCCACTGATGAGGGTGTCCCCTACCTTGGTATTGTCATATAAGATTGTTCTATTGATCAGACTCGACGCGCCCTGATGACTAAGGTTTGAACTCATGGTTAACCCTATTTCATTCCCATACAAAGGGTACGCGAAATATCATGTCGGAGATCAATAATTATTCCCCTTTCATCAAGGAAAAGATACGAATTGGTTCTTCAAAACTGTGGTATATTTCCCTGTAAAGTGATAATTTGGAATGTGTTAAACACAGCCTATAATTCCTGAGAAAAATTTACTTACATGGCGGAAGGAGAGGAGAAATGAGCTGGATCCAGATTCTGACTTATTTGTGTGGCGCTATTTTTATTGTGGCCTTTGTAGCCAAGCTGTTGAAGTACGCCACCATGCCGATGCACGTTAGATGGGAATTGTATCCTATCCCACATGAGGGCAAGGCAAAATCGTACGGCGGTTCTTTCTACGAAGAAATCGATTTCTGGAAGCATGAGAGGCATAAAGATCACTTGGCCTTTTACCAGTTCATGTTACCGGAAGTCCTTTTTATAAAGGCCCTGTATCATGACAACAGATCGCTTTGGTATTGGTCATTTCCTTTTCACTTTGGGTTGTATCTATCGATAGCCGGTCTGGCCTGTTTGACCATCGGGGGAATTTTACAGATTCTGGGTCTTCCGGCTACCACGGCCATCGGCAGTCTCTTCAGTTCACTGACAATATTGCTTGGAGTGGCTGGTTATACGCTTGGGGCCATAGGATCAGTCGGTCTGGTTATCAAGAGATTGACAGACCCCGAATTAAGCGAGTTCTCGGCGCCAATCGACTACATGAACCTGGTTTGGCTGGCCGGCATTTTCATCACGGGTTTTCTGGTATGGTTGCAGGATCCAGGTTTCCAGATTTCAAGAGACTATCTTGTAAGTATTCTCACTTTTAGTCCCATGCAGGCCCAGTTAACAGGAACCCATTACCTCAACCTACTACTGTTTCTCAGTTTTTTTGCCTATTTTCCTTTTACACACATGACTCACATGGTTTCCAAGTACTTCATGTGGGATAAGGTCAAATTTGATGATGAACCAAACGTAGGGGACCCCGGCGTAGATGCCAAGATTAAAACCTATCTCGGATATCCTGTGACTTGGTCGGCCGCCCACATCGACGCCCAGGGAGGGAAGAAAAACTGGGCTGAGATAGCGACAACCAACCCTTGGGCAAAAAAAGAAGATAAATAATTCGGAGGATATAAAATGAAGCCTGAAGAAATATCAAAATCTGCTGAGCAGTTAGTGGATCTGAATCCTGAAAATTTTGCTACCCTTCCTCCACCTTATGAAAATTATAAAGAGAGCTCTTTAACCCCACTGACGGACGATCAGAAGACCAGATGGGAGCATTCGCTTGACGGGGTGAGTTGCCTCACTTTGCCGAAGCCTCAAACTCCGGAGGAAGAGGAGAAGCTTGTCGCATCTTTTCTGTCGGGTCTAGAGAAGTTGATGACCAAAGAGAACAATTGGACTTTCATGCAACCACTGATGTTGTCCCTTGAATACTGCGCAAAATGTCAGACCTGCGCGGACGCCTGTCCTGTTTATGAGGCTAGTGGCAAAAAAGACATATACAGACCTACGTTCAGAGCCGATGTCCTGAGAAAAATTGCCAAGAAATATCTGTCTCCGGGTGGCAAGATCCTGGCAGGTTTTAGAGGTCACGACATAGACCTCAATTGGGACCTGATAGCCAGACTTGCAGAACTGGCCTACAGATGCACGCTTTGTCGAAGATGCGCATCCGTGTGCCCAGTAGGCGTAGACAATGGCCTGATCACACATGAACTCAGAAAACTCTTCAGCCAGGAGCTTGGGATCGCTGCTGCGGAAATCCATGAAAAAGGATCCGTGAAGCACCTCAAATTCGGATCCAGCACCGGTATGACTACCGCTGCTATTGGTGACATCATTGAGTATCTCGAGGACGATATAGAAGAGAAAACCGGCAAGCGAATCAAGATACCCCTGAACAAGAAAGGGGCTGAAATACTTCTGGTTCACAACGCAGGCGAATTCATGTCCTGGCCTGAAAATCCTATGGCGTTTGCAATTCTTTTTGACGCCGCGGGTATAGATTATACTATTTCCACTGATCTGGTCGGTTACGATGCCGTCAATTACGGGCTGTGGTATGATGACGTCCAGTTTGCAAGAGTCGCTTTGAAGCATCTCGAGATCGCCCGCGAATTAGGGGTCAAGAAAATAGTCATCGGAGAATGCGGCCATGCGCACAAAGCCCTGTCGGTCATAGCTGACAGACTGCTTCCTGGTGACCAGATGATCCCGAGAGAGAGTTCTTACACCCTTCTTTGGGAGATAGTCAAATCGGGTAAAATCAAATTCGATCCGTCCAAGAACGATTTCCCAGTCACACTTCATGACCCTTGCAATGCCGTCAGACTGATGGGTATAGTAAAACCTCAGAGAGAAGTTCTTAAAGCCATAACACCTCCGGGACGGTTCAGGGAAATGACTCCTCACGGAGTATACAACTACTGTTGTGGTGGTGGTTCAGGCTTCGCAATCATGGGATCGGGCAATTTCACAGACTGGAAAATTAAACTTTCAGGTCGCAAGAAACTGCAGCAGATTCTCGGAGCTTTCCAGGGAGAAATGGATCCTGAACTCAGGAAAATGGTCTGCGCTCCATGTTCCAATTGCAAAGGTCAAATCAGGGATATTCTTGAAACCTACGAGGTTTTTGAGAAAACGGGTATATGGTATACGGGTCTGGTAGAAATGATGGTAAACGCCATGGTCGATCAGGAAAAGCCTTTCCTTGAATGGCCAGGCGACGACGAGGATGATGACGACATGTAACCTGGCGGTTCAATCCGCTTGCTGAATAAAAAAGCCGAGCCCCCAAAGGGGTCGGCTTTTTTGCTTTCTAATCGGCTGATAGTAAAAAGGTCTTGGATAAGTATATTCTCAGAAACAGCCGGAAATAATGGCGGCCGCTGGCCGCCATGTATGTAAACTAATTCCCGGGGTATACGGGCAACCCGACAGATAGCCGACTTCTAGCTTTCCTTGTCAGCGCCACACAGTTCTACCAGGCGATTCCAGCGAGCTGTTACTTTTTCCTGTATTTCTGCTGTTGTTTTCTCGTCCAGGTGACGATAACGACCCTGGCCCTTGAAATATTCGGCAACTGGTTTAAGATCCTTCGGTTTTCTATTCAGCTTCCACACCCCATTTTCAACCTCGTAAAGAGGAAAAACACCGGTGTCTACAGCTAATTGCCCGTATTCTATCGCCTTCTGAGGCGGAACTCTCCATCCGGTGGGACAAACCGAGAGTACGTGAATATAAGACGGGCCATTAACCTCTTTTGCCTTCAGGATTTTCTTCTGAAGGTCATTGAAAAAGGTTGGGCACGCGGTAGCTGTGTAGGGGATGCCATGAGCCGCCGCTATAGCCGTCATGTCTTTTTTCCATGTCATCTGTCCCGCAGGAGCCACCTTCCCGGCAGGCGATGTCGTCGTTGTAGCCCCAAAAGGAGTTGATGACGAGCGCTGAATTCCAGTGTTCATGTAGGCTTCGTTGTCTACGCAGACATAGATGATCCTGTGGCCGCGCTCTATCATTCCTGACAGGGCCTGAAGGCCGATGTCCGTAGTGGCTCCATCGCCACCCATAGCCAGCACCGTCACTGGTTTGTCGGAAATACGTTTCTTTCTCCTCAGCGCCTTGAGTCCAGCCTCCACTCCAGAAGCTACAGCAGCCGAATTCTCGAATGCAACGTGCATCCACGGAACATTCCAGGAGGTGAACGGGTAGGGTGTGGATATAATCTCCATACATCCGGTCGCCATCGTCATTACCATATCAGGACCGATAGCTTTAAGCACATGTCGAACTGCCAGGACTTCGGCGCATCCCTGACAGGCGCGATGTCCACTGCTTATATATTCTTCCATGGGGAAGTTTTTTAGCGGCTTGATTGTTCTCTTTTTTTCTGTGTCAGCCATTTTTTTCTCCATCAAAGTCTCTTGGTTAGCCACGGACGCCGTAGATGTAATGCCCCAGGTGTTTGTCTGTAAGAGCCTTTTCTACCATGGTCGCTATGTCGGCAGGGGTAACATCCCGTCCGCCAAGTCCAGCTACCATGCAATATATGTTCGGTCTTACAGATTCACCATACATCAGGGCCCTGATTTCTGAGGTGAGCGGCGAATTAGCTCCACCAGGAGTGAGCGCCCTGTCCAGGACCACCACGTCCTTTGCGCTAGAGAGAACTTTCTTCAATTCCTCAGTCGGCAAAGGTCTCCACAGTCTCAGATTTACCAGACCCACCTTCTTGCCGCTTGCCCGCATCTCATCTACCGCTATGGAAGCAGTTTCACAGATAGAGCCCATGGCCAGAATCAACGTATCAGCTCCTTCGGCCTTATAGGTTTCAACAGGCTTGTACTGGCGTCCGGTCAGTTCGGCCAACTCGTTCCACGCCTCAATGACTACTGGACCCGAATTCCATATGGCCTCATCCAGAGCCTTCTTCGCCTCTGTGAAAATTTCGGGCATCCCGAATGCGCCCATAGTAACAACTTTGTCCGGGTGCAGCCTGTGAATCGGCTCAAACGGAGGCAGATACTTCTGGACCATTTCTTTGGTCCAGAACTCGATTGGCTCGATAACGTGTGTGAGACCAAATCCGTCCACATTTATTATGACTGGCAACGACACTCTCTTGTCCTCAGAGACCTTGAAGGCGTGAAAGATAGCGTCATAGACTTCCTGACCGTTCTGGCAAAAAACCTGCACCCAGTTACAATCCCTGATCATCATGGTGTCAGAATGATCGTTCCAGATGGATAGAGGAGCGCTGAGAGCCCTGTTTGCCAGAAACATTACCATCGGGAGCCTCATGGATGAGGCGATGAAAACTATCTCTGACATGAGCGCCAGGCCCTGTGAAGAAGTGGCCGTGAATGTTCTCGCCCCAGCAGCGGCAGAACCACAGCAAACGCTCATTGCCGAGTGCTCGCTCTCCACAGGAACAAACTCAGCGTCCAGATGACCTGAGGCGCATAGTTCTGCAAGGTGCTCGACGACATGAGTCTGTGGGGTAATCGGATAAGCGGCCACAACGTCAACGTCACAAAGACCAACTGCGTCAGCAGCGGCTATGGAAACCTCAATTCCTGTTTTCTGCCCCATTACTAATCCTCCTCCATCTCAATTGCTTTCGCGGGGCACTCATAAGCGCAAATCCCACAACCTTTGCAATAGTCGTAATTCCATACAAAAACATTGTTGTCGTAATCAGGTGAGATGGCGCACTCTGGACACATTATGTAACAGCGCCAGCATTTAATGCATAAATTTGGGTCATACTTGGGTTTCTGTGATCTCCATGCGCCGGTATGATAGCTTGAGGCGTTGCCTGGCTCAGTTATAACACCTCCCGGCTCTATTTCATGCCACAAAATCTGATCCATCGGTTTCGTCACTGTTTCCTCCGTTCACTCAGGCAGCGAGAGCGAGACATAAGAATTAATAGATAAATTAATCGAACTTCTATTCGTAAATTTTTGTTTCATTGAAAGCCCGCTGCATTGCCTCAAGATTTCTGGCTGCAATCTTACCGAACCTTTTCTGGAAAGGGGCAGTCAGAGAATCGACGCTCAACAATCCAGTCCCTTTAATCAAGGCTCCAACCATGGTAGTATTCGTAATCGGCAGACCTATTACCTCTCTGGCAATTTTACTGGCGTCCGTGAGAGCCAATCGACCTGAATACCCAATTTTTTTCCTGATTACATCGGCGTCTTCCGAAGAATTGATTATCAGGATTCCCTTTTCGCTGATGCCCTCGGCCGGATTGGCTATCTCCAGCAGTGACGGGTCAAGGACTATGACAACGTCCGGTTTGTAGACCTTGTAACGAGTCCTGACAGGTTCATCGTCCACTCTGGCAAAGGCTACTACCGGCGCGCCGCGTCTTTCTGGTCCGAAACTGGGAAAAGCCGTAGCATATTTTCCTGTATCAATGGCGGCTTGAGCTACCAGCTCTGCAGAAGTAACGGCGCCCTGACCTCCACGGCCGTGAAATCTCATTTCAATCATGGCTACTCCTTAAAAATTTGTTAGTCATAATCGATATTCGAAGCGTCATCGAATTCACGATCAACTGAAAACCGAAAATGCTCGTTGATAATTTCCATGCAATTTATAAGATTAAGCTTTGCTTCAGAAAGCTCGAGTATCTCGGATGTCAGTAAATCCCTTTTCTCGAGGTACGAATCGATTCTCTCGTTCAGCAACTTTATGTGCTCAAGATCAGTTCTGATTGTGTGGTTATCGTGGACCGACTCTGGTTCAGGTTGAGATAAGGTTTGCATCAGTTTCAGATCCCACTCGTCGGCTTTTTTCCAACGAGCCACCGTAGCCGGGTGAACTCCCAGCTTCCTGGCCATCTCCTTATTTGTAATGCGACCTTTGTCCTCCAGAAATTTGTTCTCGGCTACTTTTCGATCCTGATTCTTTTTCATCAGAGGACCCCCTGTTGTCCACATCGGCTAACTGCATGCCAAATCAATATTACTAGCAAATAAATGTCAATTTTAGCAAGATTTATTCTTCTTTCAAATTAGCGTCTTCTGCATAATATTTCTTTTTTGTGCAAATTCTATTAAAAACGGTTAGCCGGAAACTACTTCGATCAAAAATGGCTTACCATATATGTAATGGAGCTTTAGAGAGCTGATTTATGCCAGTAGACGAAAAATTTCTTCAGACTCTTCCTACAAGTCCCGGTGTTTATCTCATGGAAGATAAGCATTCAAAGATATTGTACGTTGGTAAAGCCGGTAACCTGAGAAACAGGGTCCGCAATTATTTCTCAAAAGGTGGTGACGAGAGAATCAAAGTCCGCTTCATGATGGCGCGCGTCGAGAACATTCGGACCATACTTACCCAGACAGAAAAGGAAGCTCTCATACTTGAAAACAACCTGATAAAGGAACACCGCCCCCGTTACAATGTTAACCTCCGGGACGACAAGTCCTTTTTTTCCCTGAAACTGAATGTTTCTCACGATTTTCCACGGCTTACCCTTGTCAGAACCCAACGCATCGAACCTGACAGAGAAAAATATTTCGGACCCTATTCATCAGCAAGGGATGCACGCGTCACACTGAATTTGATCAAGAGACTTTTTCCGCTAAGGCAATGCACTGACAGGCAATTGAAGACAGTTGTCAGGCCATGCCTGAACTGTCAAATGAAGAAATGCATGTGTCCATGCGCCGGAAACGTGGACCCCAATGAATACAGGAGGATGGTGAATTCCATAATCCTTCTTCTCGAAGGCAGGAGCGCTGAATTTACAAAGTCTCTTCAGCATCAGATGGAGGAAGCTGCCAAGAACTTGAGGTTCGAAGAGGCTGCGAGGTTACGCGACCGGCTAGCTTCTGTCAAAAGAACTCTAGAAACCCAAAGCGTTTCCTTCTTTCATCTGAAAGACCAGGACGTGCTGGCTCTGGCCGCGGGTGAATCCGACACATACGCGGTATCGGCCCTCTCTTTCAGAAAGGGTAATCTTATTGCTGAAGAATCTTTTGTTTTTAAAAGCTCCACATTGGAAAACGATGAAATATTGTCCTCGGCAATTAAACAGTTTTATGATTCCGGAGCTTTCGTTCCTCAGGAAATCCTGGTTTCCCAAAAGATCGAGCAACTGGAACTGATTGAGGCTTGGCTTTCAGACATCCGTGGATCGAAGGTTCACATCCGTACGCCTCTCAGAGGCGATGGGGCGCGTCTGATGCGTCTGGCGCTAAAGAATTCGGAAAATGCGCTACTCCGGGAAAAACAGAAAGACACTTTTCAGAAAATTGTTGAAAGGATTGCCCTAAAAATAGGCCTCGATTCCGTCCCTAATCTGATAGAATGTTATGATATCTCAAACTTTGCAGGCAATGAGTCGGTAGGGGCCAAGGTTTCCTTTCTTGGTGGCAAACCGAATAAAAAAGCATACAGGAAATACAGGATACGCGATTTTGAAGATCAGGACGACCCTGGAATGATCCATCAAACAGTCCTGAGGCGTTTGGAACGTATTGCGGATGACCCCTTACCGGATCTAATGCTAATTGACGGTGGGAAATCCCAGTTAAACGCCGCCGTGGCTGCTCTGGCAAAAATACCGGCAGCTCAAAAGATAGCTGTAATATCCATTGCCAAGGCGGCTAATGACGATCCAACAGACAAGATCTTCATACCAAACAGAAAAAATCATCTTAATTTTAAAAAAGGTGACTCAGCCTTACTCTTTTTGATGAGGATCCGCGATGAAGCCCACAGGTTTGTGTTGTCATTTCATAAGGAATACAGAAAGAAAAATGTCATCAAATCAGCTCTGGATATGATTTCAGGGATAGGACCAGAAAAAAGGAAAGCTTTACTCATTTCATTCGGGTCAGTAAAAGGGATCCTGGAAGCTACAGATGATCAGATAAAGGATTTTTCGGGGATCTCTGAAAAAGAGTTCCGTAGGGTCCAAAGCGAACTGAGCAGGCTTTCGGGTAAACCACTCAAAAACGGGAGTTCATGAAAAGATGCGTGCTTTTCAGCTTTGGCGTGGATCATGGAGGGATAAAAATTGAGAATTTTGATCGCCGAGGATGACCGGATATCGCGGAGATTACTCGAGGCTCACCTGACTAACTGGGGCCATGAGCTGGTGGTATGCGTAGATGGAGCAGAAGCCTGGTCGGAACTCAACAAGGCTGACGCTCCCAAACTGGTCATCCTTGACTGGATGATGCCCGGTATCGACGGAGCCACGCTTTGCAGGAAGATAAGACAGATGGAAACCAGGCCATACACATATATCATCCTGTTAACAGCCAAGAGCGGTAAAGAGGACATTATCGAAGGTCTGGAAGCCGGATCCGACGATTACATAACAAAACCGTTTGATCCCCAGGAATTAAGGGTTCGCATCAGAGCGGCTACCAGGATAATTCAGCTACAGGATGATTTATTCGAGGCGTTGAAGGCATCCGAGTTTCAGGCCACTCACGATTCTTTGACAGGCCTCTACAACAGGCACGCAATACTCGGCATCCTGCAGAGAGAACTGGCCAGGTCCGAAAGAGAATTCAGTCCATTGACGGTCATGATGGCCGACATAGACCACTTCAAAAAGATCAATGATCGAAACGGGCATTTGGCCGGTGATGTAGTTCTGAAAGAAACCGCCTCGAGACTGACCACCGGACTTCGCCAGTATGACAGCGTTGGAAGATACGGAGGAGAGGAGTTTCTGATCGTCCTGCCCGGATGCGATGAAGAATGCGGAATTAACTCAGCAGAAAGATTAAGAAACGAATTCCAGCTCCAACCAATTGTCACCAGTGAAGGCACATTCAATATCACAATGAGCTTTGGGGCTATCGTCGTCGGGTCCCCATCGAATTATGAACTCGATAGCCTGATTGGGGCTGCTGACGCCGCGCTCTACAATGCCAAAAGAAAAGGCAGGAACAGGGTCGAATTCTCCAATGTGGCGCTTTGACAAATCGACTGAGTGTTTTTTACAACGACAACCTGCCTAAAAATGATCCCAACGCAGAATTGAAGGCATCTGGCTGCTCAAGCATAACCAGATGACCACCCTTGTCTATAACAGTCAATTCGGAGCCGCTAATGGCTTGATTCAGGAATTTTGAGTATTTCACCGGCGTAAGCCTGTCCTGAGCCCCGACAATTATCAAAGTAGGCAATTTTATGGAACCGACCACGTCCAGGACATCAAATTTGTCACAGGCGCTCAGGTCCGAATGGATTAACAGCGGATCAGAGTTGACATATTTTTGATTCATCTCCTGACGAAGGTTATCTGGAGCTGAATCGGACAAACAATAGACCGCGAGGTTTTCAAGAGCCGCCTGAGAACTGTTAAGAAGGGCTTCCAGTAATTCGGGCATAACCCTCAGTCTGGCGCCAGCCCCCACCAAACATACAGCTTTAAGCCATGGCTTGGAATTAAGCGCAATGGTTTGAGCGATGGCGCTTCCAAGCGAACAGCCTACCACCACTACATTGTTTAATCCCAATTTCTCAACAAATCCCTCAACGCAAGACGCATATCTGGAGACATCAGACTCTCCCGGTTTAACCGACTGGCCATGCCCTGGAAGCTCCAAGGCTATAGTCTGCCAGCTCGAACCCAATCCCTCCATTTGAAAACGCCAATCACGTCTGTCGCCTCCAGTCCCATGAACAAAGATTACAGTCAGCTTATCCACGTCAATTGAGTCAGGCCGAGCTTCATAAGCTATGCTGCGATGATCGACATATATGGAAGGCATGTTCTGAAAACCTCAGTATTTTCAGTTTATTCAATCTTACTGTAAACTCATTCCGGATGGAACCACTACCACACCATCAGGGGAGATACTAAAACGGCTACTATCAAGTTCACGATCATAACCTATTGAATATCCTGCCGGAATGACCACGTCCTGGTCGATGATGGCCTTTTTTATTTTTGCTCCAGCCCCCACTGTAACGCGATCCAGAGCCACGACTTCCGTCAATGATGAGCCGGCCTCCAGAACTACGTTATGCGACAGCACCGAGTTCTTGACCTCAGCCCCGTTGATCAAACAGCCTCCAGAGAGTATTGAGTTTACTAACTGCGATTTCCTGGCTGCGCCCTGTCCTTTGACCTTGGCCTGAACGACCTTTGCAGGAGGAGCCTGGATCTGGTATGTCCTTATTGGCCATGACTCATCGTATAGATTGCATTGCGGAGTGGCCGAGCATAGATCTATGTTTGCCGCCCAATAGGCGTCAAGTGTTCCTATGTCTCTCCAGTAGCGACCACCTTTTCCGTCCGGCTCCTTGAAACTGTGAACCATCACTTTGTTAGATTCTATCATCCTCGGAACAATGTCTTTGCCGAAATCATGTGATGAATTCTTGTCTTTTGCGTCCCCAATTACATTTTTTACCAGAGTGTCCGTGTTGAAAATGTACACTCCCATAGAAACAAAAGAGGTGCTGGAATCACCCGGAATGGTCTTTGGGTTAGCCGGCTTTTCCTCCCAGTCAACGATTCGGTAATTTTCGTCACAACCAATGACTCCGAACGCCTTTGCCTCCGAACGAGGCGCTTCTACTCCCGCAACCGTGAGTTCGGCGTTATTCTCGATATGGAAGGCTAACATATCATTATAATTCATCTTATAGACATGATCACCCGACAGTATCAACACCCTCTTGGGACGCTCTCTCTGCAAAATGTAGATGTTTTGATAAATACTGTCCGCCGTTCCTCTGTACCAACGATCAACATTCCTTTGCTGAGGCGGAACACACTCAATGAATTCGCCGAGTTCGTGATTGAAAATACTCCATCCAAGCCTTATGTGGCGATCCAGAGATAATGATCTGTACTGCGTAAGGACAAATATTCTTCTAATGTCTGAGTTGAGGCAATTGGATAGAGTAAAGTCAACAATTCTGTACTTGCCACCAAATCGCACTGATGGTTTGGCTCTAGCCTTGGTCAAGGGGTATAAACGCTCACCTTTGCCACCCGCCATCAAGATGCATAAAGTATCCTTCATTTCATTTTTCAGGTTCATTAGCCTATCAACCTCTTGATTTCTGTTTTAAGTTTAGAGGTGTCAGATGATTTAACAACGTAGGCGTCCGCTCCCCAAGTGGTAAAATCATCCTTGTAGTGGCTATAGGCAGTATTGAGAATTACTGGAATACCCTTGTCCTTTCCCAACAACTTTTCAAGAGTTTCTATGCCATCCATCCCCGGCATCTGAACATCAAGAACAATTAGATCAGGCGGATTATTGTCAACTACCTGCAAAGCTTCGGCGCCTGAATTGACCACAGTAACCGCATAGCCTTCATCCTCAAGTTCGATTTTGTAGAGTTCACAAATGTGTATTTCGTCATCCACCACTAGTATTCGCTTCATGGCTTTCCTCACGTTCCAGTAAGTAGAGAGTCTGATGTTGGCAGAAGCATTAATTTGAACTTAGTGTATTGCAAAATGACCTGTTGGAAAAGTCTAATCGAACATTTTTTGGTTTTTGATTCAATCTTTTATTTGTTAAAAACCATGAATCAGTTTCCGGCAGGATTAATTAGCTTCATGCTATTGGAAACATCGTCACGAATACTTTTTGAGAGTTTCTTGACAGCTGTGTTCATTGCTTCGGCAATCTTTGATGGAGCATTGCTGAGGCTTGGTTCCATGATTGTGTATGATTTTTTGAAGATTATTTTTTTTCCAAGTCGGGAGGCTTCAAAATCAATGAAGGACACGTCAGCCTCAACCCTGGCAAAAGCTTCTTTGCCTCTTACCTCTCCGCGAAGCGTCTGAACTGTGCCCTCCAGCGCGTAACGGTATGGCATGCTGCTCCACTGGTCAACTGCCCTCTCAAACAGCCTCGACGTCTCGATGTCACGCAGAACCAGTTCAGTTATCATGTCCACTGGATTTTCCTGCCATCGATGTTGCGACACTACAGACTCCCTGGTTTTCTCATCCGATATGACCATGAAAAAGGTATCCACCGAAGCGGATGACAAAAACTTATAGACCATGAGCGTGTCAGGCGATGGGTGCGAATATTCAACGGTAGGGGATGGATAATCGAGGTTATGGTAGGTGATAGCCGACTTAGCGGTCAGACCGCACGCTGCCATCCCAAAAACAAACGTCAGTGCGCCAAAAAGAAAGAGGCATCTTTTCGATGAATGCAGGTATTTATATTTGTTCAGAAATATCATCCCATCTGAAAATATGCAGCTGCTATGAGCAAATCTCAAGCCGTAACGCCGTCCACCATGTATTGTTCAATGCGGAGCGGCAATAAAGTTTTTTATCTTCAGCGTACTTATCTGCCATCAGAAGGCTTGTCACCTGGACCAAAAATTATACTTGAGGGTTTGAGCTTGATCATCCTGGTGAAGTCTATGAGATTGTCTGCGCTCCGATCGAGTTTTTGCGTCAACAGGTTTATGTTGTTGTCCGATCTTCTGATCATCCTGTCAGCGCTTCTGGCGGCCTCTGATCCAGTCTGAAAAAAGTCATGGGCCTTGTCCATGGTTTTTACAAACGACTTTACAGGCTGATTGCGGGAAAGTTCATCGTTGAGTTTTCGACTTACTTCCTTGATTTCACGTATCGTTTCGGCTGCGTCAACAAGGGTGTTGTCCAAACGTGGATCGGACAACATCTTGTCGATTCTGGCGCTGATTCTGATAAAATTGTTGGTAACTCTCTCCAGTTCAACACCTTTAACCTTTTGAAACAGGTTTTCCAGCGCATTTCCTATCTCCCGAATATCGGAGGGATAGGTGGCGACAACAGGGTATCGCGGAGTAAATTCGAGGGTTATGGGCTCACGGATCTGATCTGGTCTGAAATTATCCATTTCCAGGTATTTTTGGCCCGTCAGACCAAGAAGGTTTATCTTTACACCCAAATCCTCGTTCAAGCGGAAGTTCCTGTCAAGGCTCATGGTCACTTCTATCAACTTTGCGTCAGGCGCCATTCGTATCGTCTTAACCCTTCCAACAGGGACACCCCTATACTTTACAGGACTATCTGCTTCCAGTCCCTGGACACTCTCTGTGAAATAAGAAACTACCACAGTCGAGTTCTCGAAATACCTCGAAGCGCCAAGCCAGACAAATACACCGACCAGAAGTAGCGATCCTGATATCACGAACAGACCGATCTTGAATTTTGAAGCCTGACTCGGCATTAATGTTCTCCAGATTTCGAAGATGGAGTCCGCTGTCTTCAGGGAATCGCTTAAGGCGCCATCCCTGACTGACCAATATCATTCATTACTTTGAAACTCAACTTGTTGAACATGATTTACGCAGGGTTCAACGAAGCAAAAAAATCTCTAACCCGTTTGTCATCCACCGATCTTTTAAGTTCTTGGGTGGTCCCCTGAGCGATTATTCCTTTTTCATCCGGGTCAAGCATAATTATTCGGTCAGCTATCCGGGACACGCTGGAAAGCTCATGAGTAATAATTATTATGGTTGTCCCCAGATTGGCGTTGATAGCCAGGATTGTCTCATCCAGTTCTGCGCTGGTCACCGGGTCAAGCCCGGCTGATGGCTCATCAAAAAACAGTATCTTTGGATCCAGAGCCATAGCCCGGGCCAACGCCGCCCTTTTCTGCATCCCGCCGCTTAACTCCGACGGAAAAGACCGGGCGTAGGACTCTAAACCCACTTCAGCCAGCTTCAAGGCTACCAGTCTCTCTATAACATCCCGTGGAAGCCTGGAATATTGGGTCAGCGGAAGAGCTACGTTCTCAGCAATCGTCATTGAACTGAACAGGGCCCCAGACTGGAAAAGCACCCCTATCTTTTTCATCAGACCCTCAGAGCCACCCTCAATTATGGGAACACTTTTCTCACCATCTATGAAAACCTCGCCGCTACGTAGTTCAATCAGACCTATCAAGGCCCTGAACAAGGTCGTCTTGCCACATCCGGATCGACCCAACACTGCCAGTATTTCACCACTATAGACTTCAAGGGACACATCCTGGAGAATCACCTTTTCGCCATAGCCAATGGTGATGTGTTTGGCGACTATTAGCGGTAAGTCAGTTTTTCCGCGATTCAAGGTCATTGAAGTATTACCAAAGAGCCCAAACACGAGGGGAATAGTAAAATAACAGAGCAAAGACTGCGTTTGTGAGAGTCAGGACGAAGATACACGTAACCACCGCCGAGGTTGTTGCGGTTCCTACGCCCTCGGCCCCTCCCCTCACCTGAAATCCACGCAGACATCCTATTGAGGCTATCTGGATACCGTACACAAAACTCTTGATTAACCCTTTGAGGACATCACTGAGTTCAAGCACCTTGTGTGTTTGGTTAAAAAATCCTGTTGGGGTTACGTCAAGCGAAAAAAAAGCGACCAGACATCCGCCTATGATGCCGAAAAGGTCGGCCATTATTGTCAGAAATGGCGCCACGAGGGCAACCGCCATTATTCGCGGGATTACGAGATAGCGAACGGGATCTATGCCCATCGTGCGTAGAGCGTCAAGCTCCTCACGCACCTGCATCGCTCCGATGTGAGCCGCATATCCAGCTCCCGATCGACCAGCTATGATCAACGCCGTGAGCAACGGCCCCATCTCCAGGCATATTGACAGACTCACCAGATCGGCCACAAAAATGTTAGCCCCGAATTTCCTGAGCTGTATAGCGGACTGAAAAGCCAGGATACAACCCATCAAAAAACTGAGCAGAGTTACAATCGGGACAGCGTCAGCGCCTGCGCGTTCAACAAGTTTGGACAATCCATCCCATTTTATCCGCGTTGGACGTCTGATGTCCCTGGCCGTCGCAATAACAACCGCCCCTATGAACGTGATGACTTCTACGACGCTATTTGAAAACTGTATTGCCCCGGCTCCAATCTGATTGATCAGCCCGGGTTCCGTCGGACGCCGCAATATATCCGCCGACCGGAGCCTGTCCAGATCAACCAGACTAAGATATCTGTTTACGGAATCGGGAATATTTCTGATTCTAAGAATATTATTGTTCGAACGGCACCTCTGATGGACCTGAATTATGACAGCGGCTGCCGAACTGTCTGCGCGCTCAAGATCTTTCAGATCCATCACCACATTTTTTAGGGGATTATCATGAAGAATCTGGTCAAACCTGGCTGCCACCATGGCAGCGTTGTCCATGGTTATGGATCCTGAAACCGTTATGTTCAGTTCATCAAAGGTCGTCTCAGACACTTCCATGGCTGCTGTATCATTAGAATGTGCCGATCGTCCCGTCAAATACTGGCTCCACTTTTCTGCCGATCCTCATCGGTCCATTACGGGTTCAACCAAAAAAAGTCTCCACATCCTTAAGTTTGCGACTTATAGGGCTGTTGTTGAGACTCTGGATGAATACCTTTCCGTACCTTTTCGTGAGTATCCTCTGGTCCATGAGACACAACGCTCCCCGATCCGACCTGGTCCTTATCAACCTTCCCATGCCCTGTTTCAGCGCTATAATAGCCATAGGAACCTGGTAAGAAAAAAATGCGTCACCGCCTTTTTTTTTCAGTCTCTCTATGCGTGAGAAAACAATCGGGTCACCAGGTGGGGCAAACGGAAGTCGGTCTATGATGACACAGGAGAGTGAATCCCCTTTGACGTCTATACCCTCCCAGAATGAGCTTGTGGCAAAAAGGACTGCCCCCTCGGTCTTTCTGAAGTCATCAAGCAGGGCCGTCCTCGGTCTGGAACCCTGTATCAGCATTGGAAACGGGAGCTTGTCTCTCAACAAGTCATATACTGCGTCCATGTTCCTGTAAGACGTGAACAGAACAAAGGCCCTTCCCCGTGAAGCGTTGAGAATCTCTTCAACATTCTTTGCCATGACCGCTATAAATTGTTCGGAAGACGGTTCAGGAATCGATTGAGGAATATAGAGTAGTGTCTGGGAGGAGTAATCGAAAGGAGAGTCCAGGATGACTTCCGTTGGAGCAGGCCCTATCGACAACCCTACTCTGGCTTTAAAGTAATCGAAATTGCCGGCGGTTGATAACGTTGCTGAAGTAAAAACTCCTGATTCTATCTTTTCATAAAGCTGGGTCGCCAAAATATGCCCTATCTCGACAGGGGCTGCGTTTAATGTGACGTTTCTTTCTTTCTTCTCCGCCCAGCACGCATAATCATGATCGGAATTGAGATCAAAAACAGTCTGGATCTCCATAGCCATTTCGGAAGCCCTTTTCCCAAGCAGCCTCAATTCCTCTGTAATTTCGGGAACGTTCAGAACCATGGACGATGTTACGTCGAGCTTGGATGTCAGCAATCTTACCGTCTCGTCGATGGCCGGACTCAAATCTGAATCGAGGGTCCTGGACCCCGATATGTCATCAAAAAACCGGAACAGTCTTCTGGATGACTCTTCTACCTCTGCGACATACGGAAGAATCCTGGATGTGTCGCTTTTCTGTTCGGCAAGTCTGAGCTTGAGGTCCCTGCAATGCCTGCTTATCTTGAACAGGCTGATCTGGAAACCAAGATGCTTTGTGGCTATCTCCTCAAAACCATGCGCCTCGTCCACTATCAAGGCTTCATATCTGGGAATTACCTCACCATATCCCGCCGCCTTGACCTTCATGTCAGCTGCCAGTAGACTGTGATTGACAATCATTATGTCCGCCATGGCGGCCCTGGCCTTCATCTTCTGGATGAAACACCTGTCATTATCAGGACATTTCTTGCCCAGACAGGTTTCCGCTGTTGAACATATTTCAGACCAGACCTGGCTGTCATCAGGCAAATCTTTGATTTCCGCCCGATCACCCTCCCCGGTTTTGCTCGTGTCTCTGTACCAGTTCAGAATCTTTTGCAGTTGCTGTTCATCGTTTACAGAAAAAAGACTTGGCTGACGCAGGAAATTTCGTAGCCTGAAATGACATAAAAAATTGGCCCGACCTTTGAGCAAGGCAGCGCTGATTTTGTTGAAAATATTCTTTTTTACGAAGGGTATGTCCTTGTAGAAAAGCTGTTCCTGCAGATTCTTGGCTCCTGTAGATATGACAACCCGTTTACGCGAGAGCGCAGTGGCAATGAGATAAGCCAAAGTCTTGCCGGTTCCTGTGGGCGCCTCCACTATCAGCCGGTCACCAGATTCCAGCGCATCGTAAACATGATGAGCCATCTTTATCTGCTGGTGTCGGTGTTCGTAACTATCGATAGATTGAGCCAGGATTCCACCCGGACCCATAATTTCGTCTATTTTTTCCTTGGCGTTCATTTATTGTTTTTCATTATTGACTGATTTTTGTCGATGATACACGTCAGCCGCCGCTAATATGCCGGCAGCCCAGAGCGGTTCCCCCAATGCATGAATGTGAGAATATGTCCCCAATGCATTTTTCCTGAATATACCATCGCGCTTACCGTCTATACCATGTCCCCGAGTTACTTCAAAAGCGTAATTGCAGGTTTCGACATGCATGTCAGCAACAAAGGAATAATGGAACTCGTGCCCAACAAGACACGACCCACTGGGATAAAACGGATTGGTCCCAACAGTTGTGACATGGATGTAACCGTGACCCTGTGGCCGCTTCGCCAAAACGCTATCCATCTCAAATATTCCCGTCATGGGATATGTGTTTTCGTCAATAACAAGCCTGCGTGAAAGGTACATAAGCCCACCGCACTCAGCATAAACGGGCATTCCATTCTCAATAGCTTTTTTTAAGGAATTCCGGAAAATGAAATTGTCGGCAAGTCTGGCAGCGTGAGTCTCAGGAAAACCGCCTCCAATGTAAAGCGCATCCAGTTCAGGCAATTCACGATACTCCAGGGAATTTATCTCGATCAATCTCGCTCCAGTCTTCACTAGAGCTTCAAGATTTTCAGGGTAATAAAACTGGAAGGCCGAATCCTTGATAACACCCAATGTAAGATGACTGTGCGAGGTAGAGTCAAGAAACGGCCTTGCAGGCTGGTGAGGATAGTCCAGATTTCCAGCTTCATTTGCAATTTTTATCAATCTCGAAACGTCAACGCTGTCTTCAATAATCCCTGTAGCCTGGGCCACAAAACGCATGGCCTCAGGGTGTTCCTGCAAAGGCAACAAACCGAGGTGTCTCTGCGGAAAACTGCCAAGATTCAGTTTACTGACACACCCTATTACCGGCACCGAACAAAGGTTCTCTATCGATTCTGTAAGAATTCTTCGGTGACGATCACCGGCCACCCTGTTAATGATGGCGCCACGCAGTGATAATTCCGGATCAAGAGCTTGACAGCCAAGAACCAGAGCGGCCGCTGTTCGAGTCATCTTGGTAGAATCCAAAGCCAGTATTAATGGCGCTTTCAATAGCTTTGCAAGCTCCGAGGTTCCGAAAGTTCCTGATGCGTCTACTCCGTCAAACAGCCCCCTGTTTCCTTCCACAATAGAGATGTCGGCGCCTTTGGAACGTGTTACAAAGCTCCTTAATATGTCAGATTCACTAAAGAAATATGAGTCAAGGTTGTAGCAGTCAATACCGGCGGCAAGTCCAAGCCATCCAGCGTCTATGTAATCAGGCCCTTTCTTGAAAACGGCCACCTTCAGGCCACGCCTTCGCAAAGCGGCTATGATTCCTACACTTATGAGGGTCTTTCCTGAGCCTCCCTTTAAAGCTCCAAGCACTATTCTTGGTATGTTGACACAGGAATTCATGCGCATCGGCTCAGCCTGAATTCCAGAGCTTTGTTCACCATGGCTCCTGCCCAGGAACGAACCCCCAAAGCATGAACATGCAAATATGAACCCATCGCGTTTTTCACACATATTCCATCATGCATACCATCCATGCCAAAACCACGCATGACCTTCAGCGCATAATGCGGACGGGCATCTTTTTCCAGGAGCACAGAGGAATAATGGAATTCATGACCTCTAATCACGGCGCCTTGAGGAAAAAATGGATTTGCCCCAATGACTTCAACCTCTGTGTATCCCAAACCCTGCGGTTTTCTTTTCAGAACAGTCACCAACGGAAATACTCCCGCCATCGGGAATTCATGGTCGTCTATGGCCACACTCCTTGAAAGATACATCAAGCCTCCGCATTCGGCGTAAACCGGCAAACCCGACTCTACCGCCTCAGCCAAAGATTTACGGAATGTCACGTTGGCCGACAGAGCTCCAGCGTTGGTTTCCGGAAACCCTCCACCTATATACAGTCCGTGAATCTCAGGAAGCGACTTGTCATCCAGGGCGCTTATTTCCACAAGATCAGCCCCGGCGCCCCTGAGAGCATCCAGATTGTCCTGATAGTAGAACTGGAATGCGGCGTCTCTCAGGAGGCCTATCTTTACACGATGACGTGAATCGACAAACCTGTCTCCTGACACGGGCCCAAAATGCGTTTGCAGAATTGGCGCCTTTCTGGCCGTGTCAATTATGGCGTCAATATCCACACTCCGGGAGATGACAACCCGGACCTGTTCAATCAAATCAAAAGCCCCAGGATGCTCCTCTATCGGGAGTAGGCCTAAATGGCGCTGAGGAAAATTCTTCAATGTCTGCTTGGCTACCGATCCTACTGTCGGGATTCCACTAGCCATCATTATTGACGATTTCAGTATGTTTTCGTGACGCTCGCCCGCCACCCTGTTTAGTATGACAGCTTCCAGCATCAGATCCGGGTCCATGATCTGGCACCCTTTTACTAGGGCCGCAGCCGTTCCTGACATCTTGGAGCCTTCAACAATCAGAATAGCGGGTGATCTCAATTCCTTGGCCAGCTCGGCGGAACTGTAGGCCCCCGATGAATCCACACCGTCAAAAAGACCCCTGGCGCCCTCTATCACCGCTATGTCACATCCCGAAGATCTTCTCACAAAGGAACCAAGGATCACTTCTTTTTCCATCAGATAGGAATCCAGGTTATAGCAAGGGGAATCAGCCGCAAAACTAAGCCAATTGGCGTCAATGTAATCAGGGCCTTTCTTGAAAACGGCTACTTTTAAACCCCTCTGTCTTAGAGCGGCCACAAGACCCAGAGTGACCAGCGTCTTGCCGGCCCCACCCTTAAGCGCCGCTATCAGCACACGAGGAATGTCGCATTGTGTTATCTTCATGCTTTTAGTAGTCTTTGTTCATGTCAATGGTCTATCACATCTTTGAAAAAATCTGTGAAACCTCAAATATGTGGTCAGGTAAATTTCTCTCAATTACTCCATGGTCCGGCGCCTGTTCATTAAATGACTCGAAGGTTCCATCATAGAGTTGAGTCCACGCTATCAGGTCAAGTTTCCTGCAGATAGCCCTCAGCCTGTTTGAAAAACCGGCATTAAGGGCGCCACTCTTTTGACGGCAGTCAAGAGACTGGAAAAAGCCTCTGATCGTAGCTGACAAAATGTTTGCAGGAGCCCAGACCATTTCGCCTATTCCATCGAGACGATCTACACGGTTTCTGATCGTAAGGTTACACAGAAAAAGCAAAGCCGCTTCGTATGAATCGAGAATAAAGTCCTTGTCAGATTGTATCCTCGGGGCATATTGACGGACCGTGATCAGCCTGACATCGACATTTGCTCCGAGCTTTGCCACAAAATCACCAGCTGCGTGATGCCACGGAAAGATCTCACGATAATCGTTCAAATCAAAATAATTTGTCAGGATGAAGGCCGTTTGACGGAAGACTTCCTCAGTCTGCAACCCCGAAAGAGCCTTCAACCCGTTGTCAGTATCCCACAGCTCAACATAAGGCTCCTCACTGTTGGTCGATCTGGTGAGGTGAAACTCATAGTAACCATCAAACCATTCTGCAAGAAACATGGCCATGGAGTCATTTGATTCAGCCTCCGCCAGTTCACTTGGTGAACTTATGAGGAACGGTCGTGGCACAAAGTTGCCGTTTCCCATCTTGTGGAAATAACTCATGAGTTCAAAATCCTGACTCAGACACGATCTTCCGCGTGAGTTTACAGCAACGTTAGCCACAAGAACCATTGGCCTGTTGTTCAGTTTGAATCTCACAGAGGCAGGGTGGTAGTCAGATCCGCTCTTCTCGGCTACGATCTCTATTTCGGAGACCGACTCCACTGTTTCGCCAATGTTTTGCTCGAGAACTTCTATAAAATCACCCCACCTGGAGAGCAAAAATCGCCTTATGAAATCAAGGTATTGCCTGAAAGTGATTTGCCGTTGATCAGATTCCCCTGAATTGGGCCTGACAATCGACATGGTTCTTGACTCCATGTCACCAGTGAAAGTTTTTTTTGAGCCGTCGCCTGAGTAAAAGTAGCTCATTGGCGGTATGCCGGGTGGATTTTGTCTCATTAACCGTTGTCCTGAAATAGTGGATAGAGCATTGCACGTTTCTGTTATCGAGCATAATGATCAAATTTGGCGTGGAGTCAAGACCGGTGTTGGCCTTACGTTGTTATTGGTTGATAAGCCCCAAATCACGCATTACATCAGACGGGCTGGTGTTTTTGTCTGAAAAAGCCTGTGGCCAGTCGAATGTCGTTGATTTGCGGCATATTTTATAATATGGTGTACGACGCGTTAGGTAGCATTCTTATACCGCTGAACATGATTCGACAGAACAGTCAATTTATTACCGGAGATCGGGTCATGAAGGCGTTATTTAGCTTAAATGTTGGGATTTTTCTCTTGACTTGACCTTGATAACTAGATTAGATTCGATTGAATCTACGTTCAGGTGGCCCTAACCATTTGTGCCATAAGCATCGTACCGAAAAATCGGAGTCACAGTCACCGAGGAAAGCTTTACAGGGTAGGGACTTTCCAAGGCTATTATTTTTTTTGGCAGGCGCTACATTAAAACGCGAACAGTTTAGATTGAGCAGACCTAAGTAGAGAGGAGGAACCTTTTATGGGAAAACACAAAACCCCTATGCTTGACGAATTGGAAAAGGGGCCGTGGCCTAGTTTCGTATCTGACATCAAGCAGCAGGTGGAAAAAGGTAAACACGTTTTAAAAGATGCTCCAGACGATCTTCTGGGCGTATTGGAACTGTCCTATGAAGACAAAGTGACACACTGGAAGCACGGTGGTATCGTAGGTGTTTTCGGTTATGGTGGTGGAATCATCGGAAGATATTGCGACCAGCCTCAGCAGTTCCCTGGCGTCGCCCATTTTCATACCGTCCGCGTAAACCAGCCATCCAGCAAATACTACACAACGAAGTTCCTTCGTGACCTCTGCGACTTGTGGGATAAACACGGAAGCGGTCTTACCAACATGCATGGTTCGACCGGTGACATAGTTTTTCTTGGAACCACAACTGACCACCTCGAGCCCATGTTCTTCGAGATGACTCACGAATTGAATCAGGACCTTGGTGGATCTGGCTCAAACCTCAGAACCCCTGAGTGCTGCCTTGGCAAATCACGCTGCCAGTATGCCTGTTACGACACACAGGAAGTTTGCCATCAGCTCACGAATGAGTATCAGGACGAACTCCATCGCCCGGCTTTCCCATACAAATTTAAATTCAAATTTGATGGCTGCCCCAATGGATGCGTAGCCTCGATAGCCCGTTCAGACATGTCCGTTATCGGAACCTGGCGTGATGACATCCGTATCGACCAGAAAGCCGTAGCAGCCTATGTGAACGGCGAAATCAAACCTAACGCCGGCGCCCACGCCAGCAGGGACTGGGGCAAGTTTGACATCCAGAAGGAAGTCATCGACCTGTGCCCAACCAACTGTATGTGCTACGACGGCAAGACACTAGAGATCAACAACCGTGAATGTACTCGCTGCATGCACTGCCTCAACGTTATGCCTCAGGCTCTGAGAGTCGGTCTTGACCAGGGCGCTTCCGTGCTCTTCGGCGCAAAAGCCCCCATTCTTGAAGGCGCTCAGATGTCAACATTGACCGTTCCATTTATTAAAGTGGAACCGCCTTATGACGAACTCAAAGACCTGATCGAAAAAGTTTGGGATTGGTGGATGGAAGAAGGCAAGAACAGAGAGCGGCTTGGCGAACTCATCCAGAGAAAGAGCTTCCAGGAATTCCTCAAAGTTGTTGAACTGGAACCGGATCCCAGAATGGTTGATGAACCCAGATCCAACCCCTACATCTTCTGGAAAGAGGATGAAGTTGAGGGTGGATGGACCCGTGACATTGAAGCGTACCGCGCCAAGCATCAGAGGTAAATGGAGGTTTAAACTATGCCTTACGATCCAAGCGATCCATTGAAAGATAGAATCACTGATATAGGTCCCAGATACTATGCGGATTTCTTCCCGCCAGTCATTGCCAATAACAAGGGCAAGTGGCTTTATCATGACATCCTCGAGCCTGGTGTTCTCATGCACAAGTCAGAAACAGGCGACGAGGTTTACACAGTTCGTGTTGGTGGTTGCCGCCTCATGAGCGTTGAGCACATCAGAGAGATCTGCGAGATAGCCGACAAGCATTGCGATGGCTATCTGCGATTCACCACCAGGAACAACATTGAGTTCATGGTTGATTCAAAGGCCAAAGTTCAGCCTTTGATAGACGATCTCAAGAGCCGCAAGTTCGCGGCCGGCTCCAACAAGTTCCCCATCGGTGGAACAGGCGCTGGCGTTACCAACATCGTTCATACCCAGGGTTGGGCTCACTGCCATACACCAGCCATTGACGCTTCCGGCGTCGTCAAGGCCGTCATGGACGGTATTTACGAAGAATTCGGCTCAATGAGTCTGCCGGCACCGGTTAGAGTTTCTCTGGCCTGCTGCCTCAACATGTGCGGCGCCGTTCACTGCTCCGACATCGCCATCCTGGGTATTCACAGAAAACCACCCATGATCGATACTGAGTGGATTGACAAACTCTGCGAACTGCCACTCGCAATCGCAGCGTGCCCCACAGGAGCTATCAAGCCCGCCAAGTCCGCTACCGGTCTGAAGACTCTCGAAGTCAACGGTGAGCGCTGTATGTTCTGTGGTAACTGCTACACCATGTGCGCAGCTATGCCTCTGGCCGACGAAGTCGGAAGCGGCGTGGCCATTCTCGTAGGTGGCAAGCTCTCCAACAGAATCAGCAAGCCCAAGTTCTCCAAGGTCGTCATTCCGTTTATCCCGAATGAGCCACCTCGATGGGACAGCACTGTCGCGGCAGTGAAGAACATTCTTGAGGTTTACAAGGCTGACGCTCGCAAGTACGAAAGACTGGGCGAATGGGCAGAGAGAATTGGTTGGGAAAGATTCTTCGAGAAAACCAACATTCCGTTTACTCATCACCTGATTGATGACTATCGCTTCGCTTATACAACCTGGCGACAGTCGACTCAGTTCAAATTCTAGTTTTTTTTCGGTGGAAAGGAGCTTTCCATGACCGAAGATGAAGCAAGACAATTAATCCTTGAAACTTTAAAGGGAAAATCCAAGGCTAAGTCCAAGTTTTACCTGAAAGACTTCTATGCCATTGTTCCAGACATGAAGAACCGGGAAGTCAAGAACCTGGTCAACAAAATGGTTATGGAAGGACACCTGGAGTACTGGTCGAGCGGTAGCACCACATTGATCGGTCTGAAGGGCATGGGTAAACAGCATGCTGAAGAAGACTAAATAGTTCTTTAAGCAGCTAGTTTGGTTATGTTGATTGGCGGGGAAGAGATCCAGAGATTCTTCCCCGTTTTTGTTGTCATGAGAATATTATTTTAAACCGGATCGCCTGAACAGGAATGAACGCCACTCACCTCCTGATCGTTTTTCAACAACTTCAAAACCCTGGGCCTCATAGGCAAGCTCAACATCGCGGACCATGGTTTCAAAGATACCCGACAAGAGTAGTAAATCTCGGGCATTGTCAGTCAGTGGGCCAATGATTCGCAAGAGTAGCGGCGCAACCAGATTGGCCATCACCAGATCAAATTTCCCAGAAACACTCTCAACTCCAGCGACACACAAGACTACTCCGGGAGAATCGTCTGCTGTAGCATAGACTCTGTTGGTGACACAGTTCCTTTTTGCAACATGGACTGAAACAGGATCAATATCGACAGCAACAGCATCGCTCGCTCCAAGGATGATGGAGGCAATGCTGAGTATGCCGACACCTGAACCGACGTCCAGAACGGATTTAACCGGGGATGTCAGTCCGAACCTCTGCATTGCGAGTTCCAGCAATTCTAAGGCCATTATCGTGGTTGGATGATCGCCCAGACCAAACGCCGGTCCAGGATCTATTATTAAAGATGTCCTTTCACCCGCCACATCGTTCGCCTGCCAGTACGGAGCTATTCTAAGTTGCTGGCCGACATTGACCGCATTAAACCCCTGTGTCCACCATTTCCTGTGGTCAACTCCCCGTCGCCTGCTTTTTCTGGTTCGTGACTCAGCCATACTTACGCCAGGCGGAATTAACCGCAAGTAATCTCGTACTGTTCCTGATGGAGGTTGGGATCGGGGTTGGGCTGGATTATTATGTTATGTGTGTGCTGTATTTGAACTATCTTGTCATTTTCCTGTTCAAAAAGAATCTTCACAACTTCGGGATGAGCTGTAACTCTTATGGTTCCCACGCAGTCGTATGAGATATTCTTGACTATAGCTCTCAGTATTTCATAGCAGACTGTTGTCTTTGACTTGAGAAACCCCTTGGCCTCACAATACGGACATGGCACGCAAAGGGTTCTTGTCAGACTCTCGCGTGTCCTTTTTCTTGTCATCTGAACCAGTCCCAGTTCTGAGATTTTGAGAATATTGGTTTTCTGTTTGTCCTTCTTGAGCGCTTCCTGTAGGGCGTTTGAAACCTTTTCCCTATCGGCCTGCCGGTCCATGTCAATGAAATCGACAATGATAATTCCACCGATGTTTCTGAGCCGTAGCTGATAGGCTATTTCTTTGGCGGCTTCCAAGTTGGTCTTCAGTATAGTCTCCTGGAGATTTCTCTTGCCGACATATCGACCCGTATTGACATCAATAGCCACCAGGGCCTCTGTGAAATCTATGTTAATATATCCACCCGATTTGAGCCAGACCTTGCGCCCAAGAGCCTTGTTAAGCTCCATCTCGATGCCGTAATAGTCGAATATGGGCTCAGCCCCTTCATATAGCTCCACACAGGGTTTGAGCGAAGGCATGAAGGTGTCCATGAACTCGATGATTCTGTGGCTCTGTTCCGGAGAATCGACTACCAGCTTTGTGACATTTTCAGTGAATAGATCCCTGACTCCACGCAGACACAAATCCAGGTCTTCGTAAATCAGATACGGAGCAGGTGACTTCTTCTCCTTTTCCAGTATTCGATCCCATGTGCCCTGAAGAAAGCCCAAGTCAGCCTTGAGCTTATCAACATCCTCATGTTCGCTCACAGTTCGGACAATTATACCGCATGAAGGTGGTTTGATTTCACTGATTATCTCTTTGAGCCTCTGTCTCTCAGCCTCATTTTCAATTCGTCTGGAAATTCCGATATGATCGACCGTAGGCATGAAAACAAGATACCTGCCTGGAATGGAAACGTGAGAGGTTATCCTGGCGCCTTTGGTCCCGAGAGGCTCCTTCGATATCTGAACCAGAATGTCCTCACCCTCTTCGATCAAATCCTCAATAGGCGCAAAGAAAGGTATGTGCTCTTCAATGCCCTCGGACATGGACATATTCTCGTCCTGCTGGTCATCTTCAGAATCTTCACTTCCCATGAGGTTGAAATCGTGACCGTGATGGTATACATCGCCGACATAGAGGAAAGCGGCTCGGGGCAATCCTATATCGACAAATGCCGCCTGCATTCCGGGAAGGACCTTAATGACCTGTCCTTTATAAATATTACCAACAATTCCTCTTTCACCTTTTCGCTCGAGGTGAATTTCGGCAACCTGACCATCCTCGATAAGGGCTAACCTGGTTTCTCTGTCGGTAACATTCATTATTATTTCACTGGCCATTTATTATCCTTTAATTAGTTGGATCGAGCTGGGCCCAGGGTAACAGACTTCTTGACCACTTCCAGGTCTCGCGATTCACCTGAGCCTATACCGAAAATCCCCGCCACCGCTTCAAATGGGTTCAGAGAGCCGGTAGCGCCTGACTTGATAGTGATGCTGACAGAATCGACTGTATTATGAATATCACTGATCCAGTCTTTGAGATTGCGTACCCTTTTCTTGCCTTTTCTTTCAGAAATGACATCTACGGATTCGGCAAGACGGTATTTTTCAATCCTGTCATTAACAAATTCTATGCCACCCAGTTCCTCGAAGTTTATTTCATAAGTTATGTCAACAATGTTAGCAGAAACTGTCTTTTCATTCAACGATGTTTCAATCAGGGTCAATGGTTCAAGTCCGGAAGGAAGTGAGTGTTCAAGAGCTTCCAGAATCGTTTCTGTAGAGAGAAAACAGTTCAGCGTTTCAAAATCCAACAGTTCGGACTCGCTCATGATTCCGAAACTGGCCGGAGGAGAGAACCTCATCCGGGGATGAGGATGAAAACCCTGGGAATAAGCAAGGCTGATCTTCATTCTCCTGAATGCCCTGTAAAACGCTCTGGCAATATCATGATGACCTACGTATCTCATGTATAGTTTTTTTGAGAACTTTAATCTGAAACATCGTCGGTTTTCTTCGGTCCTGCGCTGAGTCATTTTCCCCACTGATGGACCGGAGATTTCATTTTCCTGGGCCAGTCTCGTGCGAAT
Source organism: uncultured Desulfomonile sp. (assembly GCA_964542775.1). GTDB lineage: Bacteria > Desulfobacterota > Desulfomonilia > Desulfomonilales > Desulfomonilaceae > CAITZA01. Next base: position 50,719 of record CAZIVV010000302.1, on the reverse strand, counting down.
TTCCCTGAAGTCGCAAGCGCCGCATGAGCTGCAAATACCGTGACGACAATCCCTCGTATGGAACTCGCCCAATGCGTTTTCCCACTCCTTGATAAGGAATTCCCTGGAAACCCGTGAATAAATATGATCCCAGGGTAGACTCTCATCCAGACTCCTCTCCCGAAGCCAATGGCCAGGATCTATGGCGAGAGACTCGAATGAATCCATCCACACCTGAAATTTCAGTTGATCACCCCACCCGTCAAATCTCGCCCCAGACTCATAAGCCTTTAGAATTACGGATCCGAGGCTCTCGTCTCCCCTGGCCAGAACACCTTCGAGAAAAGAGGATCTGGAATCATGGAATTTCAGGAGGGAAGCTTTTTTACCAAGAGCCTGCCGAAGGTAGTTCTGTTTTCTCCGCGTTTCCTCCATTGTTATCTGGGGAGCCCACTGAAACGGAGTGTGGGCCTTGGGAACAAATGTTGATACGGAAGCCCTGACTGTTCCGCCCTTTGTCCATTTTGCAGCCCTGGAAATTAGCGATGCAATTCCATCGAGATCTTCATCGGTTTCTGTTGGCAACCCTATCATGAAGTAAAGTTTTATGCCTTGCCATCCCAGTTGAAAGGCCGACTCCACAGCCTTTTTGAGATCCTCTTCGGTGTTACCCTTGTTAATCACACGTCGCAAACGGTCCGTTCCAGCCTCGGGAGCCAGGGTGAAACCGGTCTTACGCACTTTCCTGATCTGCTCGGCCAGTTCTGAGTCGAAAGTATCTGTCCTCATGGATGGCAGGGAAATCGCCACGCGGGATTCTGCAAATTCATTGGTCAGTGATTGAACGAGTGTCGATATCCGGGAATAGTCGCCCGTAGATAATGACAGCAGCGATATTTCATCCCATCCGGTTTTATCAAGCGATTCACGGGCTATGTCCATCACCGTGGAGACTTCCCTTTCACGCACTGGCCTGTATATGATGCCAGCCTGGCAGAAGCGACATCCACGAGTACATCCACGGGCTACTTCTATGCCGACTCGGTCATGGGCAATACCGCAAACCGGAGTAACAAGACTGGTCGGAAAGCTGACCGATTCCAGGTTCGCTACGACGCGTTTGGTAACTACTTCATGCGGCTGGCCAATGGATGGAACAAACACTCCGGGAATCTGTTTCCAGCTTCTCAGCAGATCTTCCCGGGAAGCGCCTGAACTTTTCCATTCGATCTGAGCGTTAATTAGTTCTTTTAAAACTTCTTCTCCATCACCTATAACCATTGCGTCAAAAAACCGTGACATGGGCATGGGATTAAAACACAGCGGTCCACCGGCTATTACGAAGGCGTCAGTTTCTGATCTGTCTTTGCTCAGTATCGGGATTGCGCCCAGTTCGAGCATCTGAAGCACATTGGTAGCGCAAAGCTCATACTGGAGAGAAAAGCCCACCAAATCGAGCACGTTCAGAGGGGTCTTGGTCTCTAGCGTTGCCAATACCTGTGCGGATTCCCGAAGCTGCGTCTCCATGTCGACCCACGGCGCAAATACACGCTCCGCGTATACTTTTTCGTCTGAATTGACCACAGAGTACAGAATTTTCAGCCCCAAATGTGACATTCCAATCTCGTACACATCAGGAAAAGCTAAAGCCATGTGCAACTTGACAGTCTTGGGATCCTTGATGACTGAATTCAGCTCTGAGCCGATATAGCGCGCCGGCTTTTCTACAAGTTTTAGAAGATTATGATTGATTTTAGAGTCAATCGGTATATTCTTAGTGTTTCTTGATATATCAAAAAATTTAGACATTAAGCTTGTTTTTGTACTCCTGTTTTTACCGGTTTCGTCTTGATATTTGAGGATAACATATTGAACATGTCACGAAATAAAATCATATCCATAGTTGTTGGCGCCATCGTGGCTATCGCTACCTTTGTTGCTTTACTGTGGCTAATGATATTTGGTGACATGATCCCTAAATCCGACCTTATTTTCATGGTATCGCTTGCTATATCGCCATTGGCGGTGATCTCAGTCATCGCAGGTTTTCTGGTCTGGTGGGTATGCCTGTTTCTGCTGAGTTTGCTATGGAACGACCCAGGCGGACCAGCCGGAAATGGAACTGATGAATGAGACCTGATCACTGGCTTGAAATTATCGAACAATCACTCAGAAAATCAGCCCTACGGCAGCCTTTTTGAACCCGGAGGTCAAGTTGAGCAGTTACGAAACACATCCCTTGTACAAGATCATGCATCCCAAGAGTATAGCTTTCTGGGGAGCGTCCAATAATTCCATGGTTATGGGCAGCGTGCAGTTATCACATATACTGGCGCTGAATTTTGATGGCCCTGTATATCCAATCCACCCGAAGCACAAAATAATACAGGGTTTACAGGCATATTCCAAGGTGTCTGATGTGCCCGGACCTGTGGATCTGGCTATTCTTATCCTACCCACTCATGTAGTTCCAGAGGCCCTGGAGGATTGTGGCAAGTTCGGGATCGATTCCGCAATCATCGTCTCAGGAGGATTCGGTGAGCTGGAAGGTTCAGAGGGGAAGCAACTGCAACAGCAGATAGTTGATATTGCCCATAAATACGGCATTAAATTCGTAGGGCCAAACTGCATAGGAGTTGTTAATCCTTATCACAAGCTTAACACAACATTTTTTCCCTACGACGCCAAACCCGGATTCATCGGCATGGCGTCCCAGAGCGGTAGCTTCATAACGCAGATGTTTTCGCACCTGAACAAATTCGGTTTGGGCTTTAGCGAAGGTTTCAGTTTGGGAAACGAGGCAATGACCGACCTGACGGACTGCATTGAATATCTTTCGGAATCGCCTCACACGACTGTTATAGCCCTTTATATAGAAGGAATCCGACGTGGTCGCGAGTTTGTCCGAGTAGCCAGCAGAGTGTCACGCAAAAAGCCGATAGTGGCTTTTTATGTTGGTGGATCGGAATCCGGACGACAGGCGGGCATGTCTCACACCGGAGCGATGGCCGGCTCAGACGCTTTATACGATGGGATATTCAAACAGTCCGGTATCATACGCGCCCGCTCGATAGAGGAACTCTTCGATTTCTGCTATGCCTTGGGCAGCCAACCTCTTCCGAAGGGCAATAACGTGGCCATTCTGACACATTCTGGAGGTCCAGGAGCGGCAGCGTCGGATGCCGCTGAGCGCAGCGGCTTGAAGCTGGCAACCCTGTCTGCTGGGACCGTTGAGAAACTTCAGCGTATAGTTCCTGGAACAGCCAGTGTGAAAAACCCCGTAGATCTTACTTTCGCGAAAAATTACAGTGATTATTTCGGCACCATGCCTGACATTCTTCTGGCGGACGACAACGTCGACTCCCTCTTCATTTACTGCCTGATGCCAACTCAACGTGTCGTTCAGGCGGTAGTTGGAGCGGGAATTGAAGAAAACAAGGCGGCTGAATTTGCCAATCAGTACATACTGTCTCAGGGAAAGGTAGCGGGAGAGTTTTCCAAAAAAACCGGAAAACCTGCTTTGGGTGGCAGTTACTGCGACAGATCAGAATTGTTTGTTCGTGAGTTGCAGGACAACGGCTTTCCGGTCTTTGCCAGTCCGGAGAGGGCTCTAACCGCATTGGGAGCATTGTCCAGGTACGCGCAATGGAGACGGAACCACGTGGATGATTAATTTCTGGGAAGCCCGGCGCTGGATGGAAAACCCTTGACGTGCCACAGCCAGATGGCTGACCTTTGAAAATACCTGTCATTGAGTTTTCGTGACTTGCCAAGACAGACCAGCGCCACCATACCCAGCACAAGCGTGTTCAATGTCAGATTCAATGTCAAGGCTACTTTTAGCGCCAGTTCGCTGGCGCGTCCATACATCTTCCGGAAAAACAAATACCTGGAACGGTAATATTCGATTCGTGGAGCAGCGTTGTAATTTTTCGCAGTAGCGCCCTGAAGGTGAACCGAGCGAGCCAGAGGGTTGTGGTAGACAGTCCAGCCAGACTGCCTCATCCTCAACGCCATGTCAGTCTCCTCGAAGAAGAAGAAATATCCCTCGTCAAACCCCTGAACTGATTTCCAGGCAGTCCTCCTTATCAGAATGACAGCCCCTATCAGTGTCTCTACTTCCTCAGGAACTCTTAATTCAACTTTTCTACCGGGATAACGCTTTGGGAAAAATATTTTAAGCACCCCTCTACCCACAAGTTCCGTCAAAAGTGTCGGTGTGGCCTCAAAAGACGTCTGGCGGCTTCCATCGCTGTTGAGTAATTGCGGGCCTACCATTCCCACAGATCGGTCCTTCTCCATTACACCAACAAGTCGGGAGGCGCATTCCTTTTCCAGCATGGCGTCAGTATTGACCAACAGGATGTATTCGCCCGTAGAATTCTGGAACGCAAGGTTGTTTGCGCGCGCAAATCCAAGGTTACAGCCGGCCTCTATAAGGATAACCTCCGGGAAATGACTGCGTACCATCGCAGCGGATCCATCACTGGAGCCATTGTCCACCACTATGACCTCCAGCTTCATGCTGAGATCAGACTCATAAATTTGTTTCAGACAGTTCAGTAACAGATCTGAGGTATTTCTGGTGACAACAATTACCGATAGAGTTCTTGGCGTGGTCTGGATCATTTAGAAACTATTTTTTCAAGAATGGAGATGTGTTCCGGTATCGTCATCCACCGATGCTATTCATGCCATCTGACATGGACGACAGCTGTAATGCCCTGCCTGAAGGTTTTGAATCTACAGCGCTTTTTATGACTCTCGCTATGGCCTGCCTACCTGATCCAGAACGTAGAACAGAACGAATGTCAATCTCTCTGGAACTCAACAGACACGGGCGCAACGCCCCTTTTGCGGTAAGACGCAGACGGTTGCATGCCCCACAGAAATGACCTGTAACCGGATCTATGACTCCTATGCGTCCCTTGGCGCCTGCAAGGTGAAACATCGTGGCCGGACCATCAAGTTCCCCTCTCTCTTCCCTGAATAGATCCCCGACCTCATTGCGTATCATTTCAAGAGCCTTGAGCGCGCTGAAGGGATCCGGTGAACTTGCCGGAGCATGCTCCCCTCCAAAAGGCATCCTCTCAATGAATCTTATGTCTATCGGTCTGTCCATGGTGATCCTGGCAAATTCAGGAACATCCGACTCATTGACACCCCTGAGGAGGACCACATTTATTTTCACCGGGTCAAACCCTTGTTCCAAAGCTTTCTCAATGCCTTTGAGGACAGCATCAAGCGAATCAGAGCCTGTTATTGAGGCAAAAACCTCTCTGCGTAGTGAATCGAGACTAATATTGATCCTCTTGAGCCCCGCTTTTTTCAGGTCAGCCGCCATAGAGGCCAGTAGCGATCCATTGGTAGTAAGGCCGACATCTTCTATTGAGGTTGTAGAAGTGAGCCTCCTGATAAAGTCGACCACTCCCCTGCGAACCAGGGGCTCTCCCCCAGTAACCCTTATCTTGCGGATCCCCATCTCAGAGGCTACGCTTATTATTTCCAGTATTTCCTCATAACGCAAAATATCTTCATGAGATATCAACCGCACACCCTCCGGGGGACGGCAATACACGCACCTGAAATTACACAAATCAGTAATGGATACCCTGAGGTAGTCAATGTTTCTATTGAATGGATCTATCAGATGATTTTTCATGTCTGTCAATGGATGAAACCTCTTAAAAGCAGTTCATTCAGGTCTTCCCGTACTTTTTGATACGGCCCCTTAGGGGATGGACGAACTGCTTGGACAATCACAGCTTGGCTATCAGGTCAACAATTGATGAGGGCGATTTTCCGAACAAACGGATTAACGGCACTTTCCCAAGGGCTCCCCTGTCAAAAATCGCGTCAGGAACCCGTCCGAGTTCTTCCATCACATCCTGCACACCCCACGCCAGGGTGCTGCCTTCCTCTTTCTGCAAGTCAGGCGGTGTTCTCTTCCTGTCAAATTCCGCCACCGAATAACCCAGGGCCTGAATTCTCTTAACCAGCGTATCTGAGTAAACTATCGTCATGGCTGCCCGTCTGTTTGGATCGTATTCCATAGCTGCCAGAACAAGGTAATGTATCTGACGCGATGCGCCAAACCTCGGTGAGCTTAGCGTTGCAATTGTGTTTACGAGCTGAATGATCCTTCCCGGGAAAGAAGCCACATCATGAACCGACTCTGCAAATGGTATGGCGTAGGCCAGGTTAGACTGAACTTCCGGTATCAGATGACCTATGTTGAGGCGCTTGAGCCGCTCGATCGATCTGTCCAGCTCTTCTATGACGTTGGTTCTCTCTATCTCCCTGGTAATGGAAGCAAAATGGTTGAGAGGTCCCACACCATGGCCAATCCCCATGGAAAATCTGAGGGCGCGGTACAGATATCGGCGGGCCTTGTCTATGCATTCCATCAGAGTAAGGCCACGAGCGAGAAAAGTAGCTATTGCGGCTGAGAGAGTGCATCCGGTCCCGTGCGTGTGACGCGTTCGAACTCGTTGTGTCTCAAATTCGAAGTCCTGATTGCCGTCATGTAAAACATCGATGGGCGAGTTTGTCAGGTGTCCGCCTTTAACAAGCACGAACCTTGGCCCCATTTTCCTTATTTTTCTGGCGGCCTTCTTCATGTCGGAAACATCCCTGATGGCCCTTCCCACGAACGCTTCTGCCTCCGGGATATTGGGTGTCAGCAGATAGCATTGCGGAAACAGATGTTCAACCATCGCTCCACGGGCGTTTTCGTCGAGCAGGACAGCGCCACTCTTTGAAATCATCACCGGATCAACAACCAGTTTCTCAATCTGATACTCCTGCAATTTCCTGGAAACCGTCACTACAGTTTCAGCATTGCCTAGCATTCCTGTCTTTACACAATCTGCTCCGATGTCGCCAAGCACTGCCTCTATCTGCTGGGCGATAAATTCGGGGTCAACAATTCTTATTCCCTGAACCCCAAGAGTATTCTGGGCAGTTAGAGCAGTGATGACACTCATGGCATAACCACCCAGAGATAGAACTGTTTTTATATCGGCCTGAATTCCAGCTCCCCCACTTGAATCAGACCCGGCTATTGTGAGAACTTTGTTCATGGATTACCCTGGTTCGCGTCCCTAATTTGATCTTTCAGGATTTCTGGAGTATTAACTATAATATAATCATGATCATTTTTCCATGTTTAGGCTAGCCATATTCTATATTTTGAATTCTTGCCGTGTTTGAGCTATAAAAACTCTTGGACTGACGCCGTTACGGAATGCTGAGGCTGTCAAGGCCAGGCTTTTCCATGCGGATTTTTCCGGAGCGCGCCCTGGAGGGCGTCAGTCTGCAGTTTTGATTCTCGATAATTCATGATCCTCTGTCTTTAGGAGATTCCATATTGAACGAGAGTTTGATCAAAAGAGTTAAGCCGGCGTCAATACTGGTAGCCGGTGATGTTATGGTAGACGAATATGTGGTTGGTGATGTAGAGAGAATTTCTCCTGAATCACCGGTTCCGGTCCTCGTTGCCAAAGAGCGGCTTCGACGACTTGGTGGGGCTGGAAATGTTGTGAGGAATCTTGTTTCCATGGGCGCCACGGTTGCCCTGTTCGCCACCGTCGGGTCCGATAACGCTGGTCAGTGGTTTAAGAAACATTGCTACGAACTCGGAGTCGACACTTTCTGGCTAAAGACCGACAACTTGCGTCCTACCACAATGAAAACACGAGTAGTAGCCAGGAACCAGCAAATAGTAAGAATCGATGAAGAAAATACTGGGACTATATCTAAAGAGATTGAAAAAAAGGTCATAGACGAAATAAAATCTGTACTCCCTCAAGTAAAGGCAGTGGTCATTTCGGATTACGGGAAAGGTTTTCTTACTCCGGGAATTCTAAGGACATTGATGGAACAGGCCAGGTTGGAAAACATACCTGTCTTCGTAGACCCAAAAGGTATGGATTTCACTAAATATAAAGGCGCCACTTATGTTACGCCAAACGTGAAAGAGGCGTCTGTTGCTTCGGGAGTCGATATCCATGACAAAGACTCGATGGGCCTGGCCGGTAAGACCCTACTCATCCAGACAGACGCTGAAGCCATAGTAATCACAAGAGGAAGAGAAGGCATCAGCGTCATATCAAAAAGCAGTATCGAGCACTTTTCCGTTAAACCGGTCGAGATAGTTGATGTGACAGGAGCAGGTGATACGGTAATCTCTACTTTAGCTCTTGCTGTAGCGTCGGGGCTAAGTGTTCATGAAGGCATCGAATTGGCAAACCTGGCGGCTTCACTCGTAGTAGCAAGATTTGGAGCGGCTACTGTGACTCTTGATGAGATGATAGATTCATTGAAAACAGATGCTCACAGGCGCAAGATTCTGGCAACTTCAGAACTCGATCAGGCCCTGAGGCATCACAGGATTCAGGGTCAGGTAATAGTTTTTACCAATGGTTGCTACGATCTTTTTCACGCTGGTCATCTGGAATTGTTGAGAAAGGCCGCTTCTTGTGGTGACGTGCTGGTCGTTGGTGTAAACTCTGACAAATCCGTCAAACGGATCAAGGGCCAGCAGAGGCCGATTGTGCCTGAAACAGAACGTCTTGCAATAATCGGAGCCCTGAATTTTGTAGATTACGTCATCGCTTTCGACGAAGACACTCCCCTGAACCTCATCAGGGAAATCAAGCCAGACGTGCTTGTCAAAGGAGAAGACTGGAAAGGCAAGACCGTAATAGGGGAAGAAATTGTTCTGGAAAAGGGAGGCAGGCTTGAATTTGTGAAACTTCTTCCAGGGGTTTCCACCACAGAATTGATAAATAGAATCAGGAGGTCTACCTGAAACTGAGCCTGGTTCATGGGACAGTCTGAGAGCAGTAGGTCATAAGTTTTCACACAAGTTGTTTGAGTGGCCATGATTGATTTCATGGGGGTTCCGGATCCTTGCAAGGAGTTCATCTGACAACAATGGTAGGAGAGCCAACTAAATTCTTACGCTTCGATGTGCATGGTTTGTGGACCATAACTGGCCTGTTCACAATTGGAGTCGGCCTTTACCTCACCAGTTTATACAGTTATCTGCTATTCCACACGGTAGTGGAAGTGTTTGTCATAGCCGTAGCGCTATGCATTTTCTTCATAACCTGGAATTCCCAGAAATTCATTAGGAATGGTTACCTTTTATTCATTGGTATAGCCTACCTGTTTGTGGGGGCCTTTGATCTCCTGCATACCATCGCCTACAAGGGCATTGGTATATTCAGTGGTTATGACACTGACCTCCCAACACAACTATGGATATCCGCCCGATATATCGAGAGCGTTTCCCTCCTGGTGGCTACCCTCTTCTTCACGCGACGCCCAAATCTCAACCTTGAAATCCTGATATATTCATTTGTGAGCGTTGCCCTACTGATATCAATCTTTTACCTAAGAATATTTCCGCAATGTTATGTAGAAAACCAGGGGCTCACGCAGTTCAAGATAACCAGCGAATACATTATATGCCTGTTAGTATTTGCCTCACTCATTCTGCTAATCAGGTCAAGAAAAAAGTTCGAACCCCATGTTTTCAGACTCATGGTTGCAGCCCTGCTTACTACAATTGCAACCGAGTTGACTTTTACCCTCTATATTTCTGTTTATGGCTGGTACAACCTGGTAGGTCATTATCTGAAACTACTGTCCTTTTACCTCATCTACAAGGCTCTTATAGAGACCGGATTTCGTCAGCCTTACGATCTGCTGTTCCGGGAACTGGATCAGGAACGTCTCCGGCTCAACCAGGAAATAGACCGCAGGGAACATTTGGAACGGGAGCTTAGGTCCAGTGAGGAGCGCTATCGAATCGTAGCTGATTTTGCATACGACTGGGAATTCTGGGTGGATCCCGAAGGCAGGTTCGTTTACGTGTCCCCGTCCTGTGAAAGGATTACCGGCCACTCAGCCACGGAATTCCTCACAGACCCAAAGCTGTTCCTCAAGATCGTTTTTGAGGAAGACAGACCCCTGGTGGAAGAACATTTCAAAACTACGCTGGCTGTCGCCGAATCAAAAAGCGCTACTTTTGATTTTCGAATCAAACACCAAAACGGGGCCATAAGGTGGGTTAATCACTCTTGTCAGGCTGTTACTGGAAGCGACGGCGTCTATCGCGGTCGAAGAGCCTCCAACAGAGATGTTACTGAAGCCAGAAAAGCCATGGAACTGATTCGTCAGTCCGACAGGCACAGAGCGGTGGCAGATCTTTCAGGTGGGATTGCACACAATTTCAATAACCTTCTTCAGATTGTAATCAGCGGAATAGAAAACGCCATTAGCGATATTCGGGAAGGCGATCTGAAGAAAGCTGAGAATTCTCTAAACCTCATACTTGACAGCTGCGACAGGGGAGCCGACACGGTCCGGAAACTCTTGCATTTTGCTTCCACACGCTCGGAGAATCAAAATTCCAGTTTCAGGGTCATTGACCTGACCGACCTGGTTAAAGAAGCGGTGGAAGTGACTAGACCTTTCTGGGAAGATGAGGCGGTGCGCGAAGGTATACAAATTGAGATGAAGGTCACTGGCCAAACCGACATCTACGTCGAGGGCCGTTTCAGCCAACTTGTGGACGTTGTTATAACACTGATTCGAAACGCTGTCGAAGCTATCAGAGACAAGGGTGTCATAGAAATCAACCTGGACATAGCCAAAGATCAGGGAATAATTGCTGTCAAGGACACGGGAATCGGGATGAGCCAGTCTGATCTCAACAGGATATTTACCCCATTTTTTACCACCAAGGTCACAGCAGGCTCAGGGCTTGCTCTGGCTACAGCTCTCAAAATTGTCGATAACCATGGTGGACAGATTGTTGTTGAAAGCGTCCCTGGTCAGGGAACAACGTTCAGAATAATACTTCCTCTCTCTGCTGAACGGCCAAAGAGAGAGTCGTCTCAGGATGGTTACGGCCCCACAAAGGGAACAAAAATACTTGTGGTAGATGACGCAAAAGCTGTTACAGACATGCTCGGGGCCGTTCTATCCAAAGAAGGTTACGTCGTTTCAACTGCAACTTCCGGAGATCAGGCAATCAAAATGTTCCGTCAGGAATCAATTGACGCAATAGTTTGCGACCTTGGTATGCCCGATATCAATGGTCTTGAGCTGTGTCGCAGAATCAAGGCCATCTCGGAATATAGGGGAGAACGCAAACCACCCTGTATTATCATCACCGGCTGGGAACAAAAACTTACCGCCGAATTTCTTAAAGCCGGCGTAGACGACATCCTTAGAAAACCTGTGAAGGTAGGAATGTTGTTGGCAAGTCTGGAGAAAAGCTTCAGGGACATTGAGTTTAATACACAAAATTAGACCTGGCCCCATGTGGGCATGACCGCAAACTCTCACTTTCCCATTCACCGCACCGAAACCACTGTCCAAACGTCTGACAGTGCAGGTTTGACAGTTGCACAGCCAAAAAGTTACTTCCCGTTAAGAATTCCGAGAATGATATGGGCCAGGACCGTCTTCCTTACAGGCTTGTAAATCAATTCGTCTATTCCGAAGTCTTCAACTGTTTTTTCATCCAGCGCGTCGGAGAAACCAGTCATGAGTATCACGGGAATGTCATTTCTGATTTTATGTAGAGCTTCAGACAATTGCAGGCCCGTCATCCTTGGCATGGTCATGTCCGTAATCACGAGATCAAATTTAAAAGGGTCCTCCGAGAAAAGTTCAAGAGCTTCTTCAGGCCTTCGCCTGGCCACAGCCTCGTACCCCAGATTTCTCAACATTTGTGGCAACATGGTCACTATGTCCGGTTCATCGTCCACTACCATTATTCTGCCTTGACCATGGCGAACCAGCGATTCCTCAAAGACCTGAGGTTCTCCTGACTTGGGACAGACCGGTAAATAGATCTCGAATGTTGTTCCTTCATTTTCACGGCTTTTAAGCCGTATGAAACCACCATGATCCCTGACAATGCCATTCACTATGGACAACCCGAGTCCTGTCCCCTCGTCTTTACTTTTCGTTGTAAAATACGGATCAAATATCCTTGAAGCGAGCTCTGGGGACATACCGTGACCTGTATCGCTTACAGTTAATTTCAGATAATCTCCCGCAGTAACATCAGTCTCAACATTCAAGTCACCCTTTTCGATTACCACCTCACTCAGCGATACACCAAGTGTTCCGCCGTTCAGCTTCATTGCGTGCGTCGCATTAGTGCATAGGTTCATGATGACCTGATGAATTTGCGTCGCTACCCCCATGACCGGACGGAGATCCGAAGATATGTCCTGTTTAAATTCGATCGTCATTGGCACAGATGCCCTCAAAACCCTCATGGTCTTTTTCAGTATAGGACCTACCAGAACCGGCTTTTTCCCCTCTGCCGTTTCCCTGCTGAAAGAGAGGATGTGCGAAACAAGGTCACTAGCCCTGTCAGATGCATCCATCACATGCTTTAGGTACGAACTGAGAGAAGATCCCTTGGGCGCCTTGTCAAAAGCCAGTTGAGAATAACCCATGATGGCCGTAAGCACGTTGTTGAAATCGTGAGCTATGCCGGCTGCCAATGATCCAATGGCTTCAAGTTTCTGCGATTTTGCAAGACCGTCTCTCAGCAGTATGTTGTGGGTAGTGTCTGTAACAAAACACAGCGTCGATCTTGCGCCAGTATCTTCCAAATTTATTGGCCACAAAATCCCACTACGTGTAGATGCCTTCTTATTGGCAAATTCGACTTCGTAATAATCAGCCCTATCATTCGTTTTGGCATTTCTTCCAAAAATGCCCTCCACAAGCCGCACACTTTTTTTTGAGAGCAGGCAACCGACTTCCATCCCGCCCAATTCGCATCGATTCCCATAACCTAACAAACGGGCAAACGATTCGTTGGCGTAGGTTACCCTGTTTTCTTCTACTGTGAAAATTCCAACCGGAGCTACTTCAACCCATTGCCTGAAATTTAATCGCGATTTTTCAGAAGGGTCGTCCGATTCCATGTACCCGGGGTTTTGATTCAAAAGCTGATTGTGACAATTCCAATCCTGTGAATTTAGATTGAGTATTCCCGAGTCAAGCTCCCAGTCCGATTTCCTGCCAGGCTCACCTGTAGACCCGCCGTCCTTCAACCTACGCAGGACTCCCAAATAAAAACGTCGGCCATTGTCCTGAGTGATGCCTGAGTTTATTTCGAGCTGTACTGTTCCTGAAGTTTCAGTCTGAATTTCACATATCAGCCCGCTCAGATTTCCCGTGCCAAACACTGACAACATGTTCTGAATTTCCAAATCAGATTTATCGCTGAAAAGATCAAAAATTTTAGACCCGTATAGCTCATCATAAGAGCATCCCAGTAGTGAAAGAGTATTCGCATTAAAATCAACTATCTGACCGCATTCGTCGATAATGAACATCGACGACGCCAGTTTATCCTCCAGCAGCCTTACCTTGTTTCGCAGGAATTGTATTTCTGATTTGAGATCTTCAGGACTTGATAGCTCTCGGGTTGGTATTTGTTTCACTCCGGTCATGAGTGATCCTCCTGAGATGTCAGCCATTTTAGGGCAAATCTGCAGCTCGGCCTGAGGATTACCGAGAATCCACCGGGCTTCGGCCTCCCGGACCAGCGCAGAACCTCTCAGATCCTTTGACGATGTTAAATGCTGATATCCCTTGCGAAAGCTATTTAGTCAATGACTCGCTGCAAATCATTTGCTTAGTCATAATGATACTTACAAATTCAGAGGCGCTATACGCCTGCGCACATGATTCAACTTCGAGGGGGGACTAATTTTGGGCCCCCAATTGACTTTTAGAACAGGGACTAATTTCAGACAAACTCAATCGGATCTTAACTTGTTTCATTGTGTTACACAAGAATAATTTGTAAAGAGTAATCGGTCTGTCTTGTATCATCCGGTGTTTGCTCACCTTGATTTGGTTCTCGGCTCTCATGTCATCAGCTGGCTTCCCTCAAAACCTTCGAAACGGCATCAGCCAGAACACCTCGTCTAAGTGGTTTCAGTAGGAAATCACGCATTCCAATGGCCAGGGCTGTTTCCTTGTTCATCAGTTCAGCAAATCCGCTCAGCATTATGACAGGCATGTTACTTCTGATTTTCCAGATCGCTCTTGAAAGTTCGGCCCCGTTCATACGAGGCATTCCCATGTCCGTAATTACCAGGTCAAACGCATGAGGATCATTCTGGAAGGTAACCAGAGCGACAAGCGGATCATTTGCCACTGACACTTCATATCCCATATTTTCTAAATTGGCCTTGGTAGCCAGAGTAACTATTTCTTCATCATCGACGAACAGGATTCGACCTTTTATCAGGGGGTCAGATTCCATGATGGGGGAGCCCCCCTCTTCACAATCTTTTATGACGGGCAAAAAAACCTCAAAAACGCTACCCACACCAATTGAACTCTGAACCATCATCAATCCGTTGTGGCTCCGGACTATTCCATCCACTACGCTAAGTCCCAGACCAGTACCCTGACCGATCTCCTTGGTCGTGAAATACGGATCAAAAATCCGATCCATTATCGCAGGCGGTATACCTGTGCCTGTATCGGAAATCCTGAGCCTCTGGTAAACCCCAGGTTTGTTATCAGGCCTGGTTTGAAGAAAATCGGCTGTCAGCTCGACCTGCTCCAGATCGACCTCCAGTACTCCCCCTTTATCCCTCATCGAATGAGCGGCGTTGGTCACAAGGTTCATTATTACCTGGTGAATCTGAGTGGGATCGGCATTTACAAGTCCCGAGTCAGGATAGATGTTTCTTTTGATTTCAATGCTGGCCGGGATTGATGCGCGCAGGAAATTGAGGGATTCCTTAAGGATAGGATTTATCCACAGCGGTCTCTTCTCTGTCTCTGCTTCTCGACTGAAAGTCAGTATGTGCCGGATCAGATCCGCAGCCCTCTCGGCGGCCTGAAGTAGCTGATGAATGTGTTTCTGAGCTTGAGGATTTTCCTTTAATGAGTCTGAGGCCAGTTCCGCAAATCCCGTAATCGCAAACAGGATGTTATTGAAATCATGCGCTATGCCACCGGCTAACGACCCAAGAGCCTGCATCTTCTGCGACTGGTTAAGGTGAGATCGCAGTTGCCTCTCCTCGGAAACGTCAATGTAAAAGCCTATGATCGAGGGTTTTCCCCACAATTCAAGTGGCTGGAACCAGACATTCAGGGTCAGTTCCTTGCTGTCCCGGACTTTTAACCTTAGCTCTTTCAAATTTAAAAGCTCAGATTTTTCAAGACAATTTTTCAGAAAAGACTGGGAATCCCTTTCATGAACTGGTCCCCCAAAAGATCCCACGTGTTTCCCTATTGCAGACTCCGCATCTTCCAGTCCCATGATCTCGACGAACGTTCCATTGACATACACATACTTTCCGCCCTGAATAACCACTATTCCGATTGGCGCTGAATCGATCATGATCTTGAGATTCTTTTCAGACTCTTTCAGGGATCCGGCAGTTTTGCAGTGTTCAGTAATCTCCTCGATGAGTTGGTGGTTTATTGCTACCAAGTCTGCTGATCGCTGCATCACGCGGAGTTCAAGAGATTCATTGGCCTCCCTGAGGCTTTTTTCAGTCTGTTCCAGCTTTTTCTGAGCCGCTTTTCGCTCGGATACATCTATTACGATTGCATATAGCAGTGTTTTACGACCAAGATTCAGTGGACTGGTGAAGACTTCAACGTCATGAACCACCCGATTGGAATCGATGTGTTGGGCGCTCACATATTTTATTTTAGACTGGGATACCGCCTTCATTATTTCCATGATTTGTGGCCCGGACATCAGGCTCATTTCAAAAAGCTTCATGGTCTTGAGTTGTTCTATCGGATAGCCGTAAAAATCTGCCGCTGCCTGATTGGCGTCTATTATGTCGGCGGTATCCGGGTCAATCAGCAATTTAACAGCGTGATTAACCTGGAACATCTGCCGGTAGGTCTCTTCACTCCTTTTGAGGGCTTCCTGCGCAGCCATCCTGTCGGTCAGATCACGCGACATGCCAAAAATGTATTTCCTGCCGCCCCAATTTCCAATGGCAACCTTCGTTTCAACTGGTACACGAATACCTGAGCGTGTCATGAGAGGAATGATGCAATTGCTCTCTTCACCCCGGAGCATCGCCTGAACAACATCTTGAGCCCTGACTCGATGATCAGGAGGGTGTAATTCGATGATATTCTTCTGCCTTAGCTCTTCAGCGGAGTAACCCAGTTTTTGAGTCACCGCAGGATTGAAATCGATCAGATCACCGCGTTCGTTACCGATGAAAATAAAATCCTGAATCTGGTCAAAAAGGGCCCTCAAACGTTCATGGCTCTCCCGGACCTCCTGTTGCGCCTTGAAACTGATCAACATTCCTGCGCATTGAGCTGCAAAAGCCTCGAGAATAGTCTTAACACTCATCGGCGTTTTGTCTGGACGACGCGATCCAGCATTCAGACTTCCAATGACCCGGTTTTGATATTTGATGGGAATGACACAGATTTCCATGATTCCCTCGGGATCGGCAATGGACCTTAGAATATCATACATGCTGTCAAGGCTTGAATAGCACGGGTTTCCTTCGAGCACCATCTCAACCAGCGGGTGTTCCGACTCGTATTTGTAAACCCTGCTTGCAAAATCGGGAGAGAGTCCTTTGTGAGCCCGTAGTATCAGATTCGAATCCTCATCAAAGAGATAAACGCCCAAAACTTCCATTTCAGAAGCTTTCAAAGCGTTTTCTATCAATTCCTGGAGGGCCTCCTCGGCTGTGTTGACAATTCCGAATACCCTGCTGACATCTCTCTGAGCTAAAATTATTCTTTCGATCTGTTTCTGGCGGGTTATATCAAAGCAGGATCCTGTGTAACCGGCTAACTTCCCAGACGTATCAAATCGGGGGATTGCCGAATCGACTGTATACCTGAAATTGCCATTACTACCAATCAGCCGGTATTCGACCGTGAACGGGGCCTTGTTCTCATAAGCCCTGACTATGATGCTTCTAACTCTTTCGACATCATCGGGGTGAATCCTGGAGGACCAGGAATCGCTGGGGTCTTCCTCCGTTTTTTTGTTGGCCTTTCGCAGCCAGACTCTTAGAAAGGCCGTGTCTGCCGAACAGCCTGAACATTCCCAGATGGAGACAGCTGAGTTTTCCCCCAGATCACACTGCTCTACAGCGACCTCACCAGCGTCAGAGACCTCTTTGCCTAAGCTGCGCAGTTGTGCCTCCAGGTTTTTGTTGGATTGTTTCAGAAGTTCTATTTCGCTCAAAAGCTCCTGGGTTGATCTGTCGTCCGGACTCATCTTTAAAACCTTCCTGTATTAGCCAACAAGTCGTGGGGTTCAGGTAAAAAAATGGGTGTTCAATTAACGGCGGTCTCTTCTCTGGCGCGTGTTCTGTCTGTTTTGCTGATCCTGAGGAGGTGGCCGCCTGGGGCGTGGTGGCCGCTTGATGTCCTCGAGAGCAACTCCAAGAGCCCCTCCGGGAATAGTAATGGTTGTAATGTTCTGGTCACTCATCACGCTGAGAGTTATTTTTTCCATACCTTGAAAATCATCAACCAGCTTCTTGAAAGCGGCTACGCGGAACCCGGTTTCTCCACCGTACTCGACTATCACGTCTCCCGCTATGATACCTGCCCGGTCAGCGATACTGCCTTTCTGGACCTCAACCACCTTCACTCCAGGGGATGTTTCCAGTTCCTGTAGTCTCGCCAGGATCACCGAGGCGCTTGATGTATCACCATTGCTTCTGAACTCAGCCAACGCCTGAGTGTAAAGCTCCTTGCTCTTGTATGTCCTGTTTCGTTCAGCATAAATACCAGCCAGCGTCGCCTTGACCCGAGCTGTCCATTTTGGATCTTCCCTTTGCTCGTAAATCTTCAGCGCTTTTTCAAGATCCTCGATCGCATTGTCCCATTGCTGTTGCTGGGCCGCAAACATCGCCTGCCGGAAAAGTCTCACCCCGTCCTCATCAGAGGGTGGAAAACGTGAATCCGTTTCACGTTGGGCCTCCCGTCTGCTGTCCTGATAAGACCCGGACTTGACAGTCTTCACATCGACTTCAGTGTCGGAAACTTCAAGAACTACTCGGAAACCGAGGTTCCAAAAGCTCATGGTGTCACCCGAAAATCCGCGAAAAGCGCACCTGCAATCCGCCGGACTCGCAAACCAGTTACCACCCTTGTTAACACGGGATGTTCCTACGGATGGTCCTTGAGGATCTTCAACCGGGGAACTGTCATAATAATTACGGTCGTAATAATCCTGAACCCACTCCATGGCATTGCCCCCCATGTCATACAGACCCAGCCCGTTAGGAGGATAACTCTTCACGGGAGAAGCATACTCATACCCATCATTTATGGTGGTCATACTCTCAGGTAAACGGGCATTGCCATCACCGAAATTGTCATCGGTCTCACCGGGAAGCTGATTACCCCACGGATAACGAACCCAGGCGGCCCCTCCCCGACATCCCATCTCCCATTCCGCTTCCGTCGGTAAGCGATATACACGTTTCTCTTTTCTACTTAACCACTTGCAGAACGCTTGCGCGTCGTTCCATGATACGAACATCACCGGCTGATCGTCAGCTATTTTCCACGGAACAGAATCCCACTTCATCCCCTTGGTAGGTGTCCAGCGATCTTCCTTTTTGCTGAAGATCATCCCACCATCTCCCTTTTCCGCGTCCGTTTTGTATTTCGTGTCCGCTACGAATTGCCTGAACTGCCCGACTGTTACTTCAGTGGCCCCCATGTATATAGGGCGGGTAATCCTTACAGGATGTAAAGGCATCTCATCCTGAAACCATTGCTTGTGACCATCCCTCCATATCTTTCTGAATGTGAGTCGCAGCCAATCCATTTCCTGCTTGAGACTGCCCATCATGTAGTCTGTCGGAGGAAGACGCACCAGTTCCATTCCAATGGAGTTGGTATAAACGGTCTTTTTCCTGGGATCGCCGAAAATGTCGTTCATACCCCGTAAAGAATTGAGCCAGTTTGAACAGTCACGGGAATCAGGCGGGTTTGAACTGCACTCCCTTATAGCCTCCCTGATGGTTTCAGCAGCCCTCGCTGTCTCCCCATTCAAGGCCAACTCGCCAGCCCTCCTGACCCTCTCGGCGATTGGTTCAGTAACTCGCGTGGCTCTACCGGAAACCGGAGTCTGATCTGGCTTGTTCGGCGTTGATAGATCCGAAGCCAGAGGTTCGTGTGATGCAACAAAGAGAGATAAAATTAGTACCAGAATAAAATTTTTTGTGTTCATTGTACCAACCCAAGGCCAGATTAAAGAAGGCTCAACTACATGCCCCGTTAAGTGAGCTTATGAAGTATAACTTTTAAAGACTGGAAATAAGAACTGGTTTTTTTGGTTCACAATAAATTCGTATCATGTGAAAGAGTAAAATTTTCTTGACAAAGAACTCATTTAGGGGAATTGTAGCAAATGTGAGAGGCTAGTCAAGTAGCGACAATAGGGCGCGGCAACCTCCACGAGACGCTAATCGGATAAAAACATTGACAAGTGACTTCAATTCTGATAGCGATGAATAAACGCAATTGTTGATTTCAAAATTCGGGTATAACTGTTTTCAGTTGAGAGCAGTTCAAATGTATTCTCATTCCATTAGGAGGTAACTATTTAAATGAGAAGATTTGCAGTGACGCTCGCGGTTGTCGGTATGGTAACGTTGTTAGCTTCGTCCGGATTCGCTTTCTATGCATGGGCTCCATATTCAAGCTGGGGCGCAGCATCATCCAGCAGCAGCAGCAGCGGAAACTATAACGCCAGTTCTTCAAGCAGCGGCTATTGGCCTGCCAGTTCCTCAAGCTCAGGAACCGTAGCTTATTGCTGTGTGCCTGCATCCAGCAGCAGCAGTGGTAACTACAACGCCAGTTCTTCAAGCAGCGGTTACTATTGGCCAGCCAGCTCATCATCCAGCTCAGGAACCGTAACCTATAATTGTGTTCCCGCTTCCAGCAGCAGCAGTGGTTATTCATGGCCCGCCAGCTCATCGAGCAGCGGCTATTATCCTGCAAGCAGCTCTTCAAGCGGCTGGTTCTAAAATCGTAGGCGATTCTGCGAATCGCTACCTCTACCGGTACGAACAGAACAGGGCGATCGAACTCAGGGTTTGGTCGCCTTTTCTGTTGCAAACGTTGGGAATCCCTGTATTACGATGAAATATTTTTCTACTAGATCCCTGGCCCTATTAATTTCGGCCCTGTTGCTAGCTTGTATATCCCTCGTTTCCTGTAAGTCGGATTCAGATGAACAATCCAGGATTACCAGGGCCCGGATAGCCGGCACATGGCTGATGACATCTCGGATAATTGATGGCGCTGAGGTTCCTGTTTCTGAACGCGTAATGCGTCTGGCCCTCAATAATGATGGAACATTTGTGGCTAATTATCGGGGAGAAACTAACCAGGACTGGATAGTAGCGGGACAGGGCGCCTATTCTTACGAAGCCCCTATGCTGAAGCTGTACTGGGATTCAGGTAGAGTCATCAATCTTCTGGTTGATGAATCCCAGCCTGACAGGATTACCCTTCATCATGGCAGGAACGCTGCGCCGTTAAAAGATCAGGAACCTGATGAGGTGTTCATCCGTCACAAGGGTGAAAAGGGGCCAACACGGTAAGTCTTACTCTCTCCATCAGCAAATTCCTGTGTCAGCGATGCTCCCTCAAGACCTGTCCTAAACCGGGCGCCATCCTTGAATCTGACAGTCAGCGGGAATGGGCATCCTGCTTTCATGTCCCGATTCTACCCAAATCAAAAAATAACGGCAGTGAGATTAAGTTCTAACCGACATCTCACTGCCGAACTCTGCACGCGTCTGAATTTCTGATTGTTTATGGTAATTAATGATCCTTGGCGAGGTTTATGAGACCGCCAGCAAGCAGTATTTCTCTCTCACGATTAGTGACTTCGAGGAGCAATGTCATCTTTTTGCCACTTCTGGAGTTTTCTGCCTCCATCTCAGTAGCCCCCTCAGAAATCAGACGTTTGGCTGACTTTATGACCAGACTGTCTCCCAACTCAATGGATTCATAATCTAGCGGATTCTTGAATGTTAAGGGTAAAATCCCGAAGTTTATCAGATTGGCCTTGTGGATTCTGGCAAAACTTTTGGCAATTTTGGCCCTTATTCCAAGGTATCGGGGAGCTATAGCCGCATGTTCCCTTGATGAGCCCTGACCGTAATTTTCAGAGGCCACGATTATCCCCACTGGAATTTCACGCGATCTTTTTGGAAAATCAGGGTCTATCTGGTTGAACACGAACTCGCTTATGGCTTCTATGTTACTTCTCAGCGGCAAGACCTTGCTTCCGGCCGGCATTATATGATCCGTGGTTATGTTGTCGCCAAGCTTGAGGGAGACAGCCCCTTCAAAGTCATCAGGAAGTGGGCCAAATTGTGGAAAAGGTTTAATATTCGGTCCCATCATGATCTCCACCGCAGAGGAGTCTTCAGGAGGAGTCACCAGATTTTCGTCATTTATCACGTACTTTGCGGGATTGGATACCTTTGGGTATTCCCCGAGCTTTCTGGGATCCGTCACTTTCCCAAAAATGGCCGAGGCCACGGCAGTTTCAGGAGAACATAAGTATATGTTGTCAGGGAATGTGCCGCTACGACCAGGGAAGTTCCTCGGGAAAGTTCTCAGTGAAACAGCGCCAGTTCCAGGGGCTTGTCCCATTCCGATGCAACCCAGACACCCAGACTGATGGATACGGGCGCCTCCCATGATCAGGTTCATCACCCCGCCAAACGACGTTAAATTCAGAAGAGCCTGACTACTTCCAGGGTTAATTTCCAGGCTAACGTCTGGATGGCAATGCTTTCCTTCCAGCGCCTTGGCCGTGATCATCAGGTCCCTGAATGAAGAATTAGCTGATGAGCCCACTATTACCTGATTAACGCCTAGCCCCTCGATCTCGGAAACCTTTTTGATATTGTCCGGAGAACTCGGGCAGGCGATCAGCGGTTCAATCTCACTGAGTGAGACTTCTATCACTTCGGCATAGTGCGCGTCCCCGTCAGCCTTGATTTCAGTCCAGTCAGAACCGCGTCCCTGACTTTCCATGAATTCTTTGGTGCGGATGTCAGAGGGAAATATGCTGGTGGTGGCTCCAAGTTCGGCTCCCATGTTTCCTATTACGGCGCGGTCCGTAGCTGAAAGGGTTTCAACTCCATCTCCAAAATATTCGAATATCTTGCCTACCCCACCCTTCACACTGAGCCTGCGCAGCATCTCCAGTATCAGATCCTTGGCTGAAACCCAGGGCTGCAAAGCGCCCGTCAACTTTACCCCAACTATCTTCGGCATGGTAAGATAGAAAGGCCGTCCCGCCATGGCCATAGCCACATCAAGTCCTCCAGCCCCTATCGCGAGCATGGTCAGGCCACCGTTAGTCGGAGTGTGACTGTCAGATCCTAAAAGTGTTTTGCCAGGTACGCTGAAACGCTCCAGATGAACCTGATGTGATATGCCATTCCCCGGTCGACTGAAGATCACGCCATACTTCGCAGCTACGCTTCGCAAAAAACGGTGATCATCCGCGTTCTTGAAATCTGTTTGCAAGAGATTGTGGTCTACGTAACTTACCGATACCTCTGTTTTGACCCTCGGAACTCCCATCGCCATGAACTCAAGAAAGACCATTGTTCCGGTTGCGTCCTGGGTCAGAGTGTGGTCTATCCTTATGGCAATCTCACTTCCGGGCTTCATTTCACCTTTTATCAAATGCGACTCTATCAATTTTTCCGCTACTGTTTTACCCATTAATAACCTCTCACTCCTTCAGTTTCCTGCAATGATCCACGAATGCTCTATTAACCCAGCAGTGGAGCCCAGTTCATGACTGTCTTCCTGATCATTGGGCCCGCTGATCCCTTAACTACACGGTTATGGCACGGCAGGAGATAGTCTATCCCAATCTTCGATATAAGATCCAGGCTACTTTTCATCTGAGCAGCGTCTGCGGAGAACAGGTCGTAGCGTCCAATAGCCCCGTCAGCGTATATCGTGTCTCCGGATATAAAAAGTCTGTGTTCTTCGTTCAACAGACCAATGCTTCCAATTGAGTGTCCTGGAATATGTATGACCTTGAAAACAACTCCACCAAGATCCAGGGTTTCGCCACCCTTCAGCTTGCGATGAGGCTTGATATCAAAAAACCCCTCCGGTATTGAGATTTGCGAGCGGATCATTGATTCAAACATCTGATTGCCCCAAATTACCCGGGTGTCTCCCTTCTCCATGTAATTGCCTTCTTCTTCGTGGACCCAGACTTCAATGCCCTCAATAGCCTGCATTATCTCCGGAAGGCAGCCGATGTGGTCAAGATGGGTGTGCGTCAATATGACTCTCTTTATGTCTTCCAGATTAACGCCAATACTTTTGATTTCCGAAAGCTTGTAAGAGCCCATTTCCATCAACCCACAGTCCACCATGGTAAAGTCCTTTGATTCAGGCATACCAATCAGGTAAACATGGGAATCGGGCAGGAACTTGTCTTTACCGGCAATCCAGTAAACACCCTCAACAATTTTTTCTATCACTGAAACACCTCTGTCGTCCGGCCATCAAAACAGCCAGTAAATTTTGTCTACCCAAAGATCCATTCCAGATCACTGACAGGAATGAGGTTCTTCTTAATTTGCTCAGTGTATTGGCTCAAGACAACCCATTCACCCCAACCACTTGCCACTAGTTCGGGACTTTTCGGGTCGGATATGGAAAGGATTTGGCCGCGAGCGCTGAAAAATCTTGGCGATGACGCTGCGCCGCGAATGCCGGAAGCTCGTCCCGTGAACACAAGTTTCTCATCGGACCGCACAGGCCGCTTGATCGAAAAATCGAGTTTCACCGACAAGCCACCCCTTTTGGTCTCCATGAACCCCCCCCACGCCGTGTTCTCGTCGAACATTGCAATCAGGACTAAAGGGTGAAGTTCGTCTTCATCAAAGAGGAAATATTTTGCCCTGTCAAAGTCTTCATCTTTGTCACCCCATGCAACGGTGACTACTTTGTCGACTTCCGATTCATGATACCTGAACTGCCTCTGCAAACCTACAACAGACCTGCTATGACCGCAGACCAGACAGTTCCTGTAGAATGGCAATAGTCGAAATTGGTCCGGAGGTAGAGCCTCGACAGTTTCGGGAAAGGCGCCTTCTGACCTGGAAAACACAGCCCTGAGATAAGGCTTCCTGTCACCGGGCTTCGTCATTCTGACAGCCAGACTGCCTGGAGCTGTCCCCGTTTCAGGTTCAACCTCGAGTAATGCCTTCTCTCCAATCGAAATGCCTGACCCCGCAAACCTGTAACTGACGTTCACGGGATATTGTGGGCCCTTGAGGTTGCGCCATACATCCAGGCACAACCCCATGGCTACTCCTCCATGAGGAATTCCTATCAATCCCTCATGATGATTTTCAAAATTAATCTCCGAACCCGCTATTCCATTTCCGGTTTCAACGGTTTGTGTGCGGATGAACGGGTTATCTCCAGTCAAAAAAGAATTCGGATTCCTGAACAATATGGTCATGAGCCAGCGTCCGCCAGTTAATCGATCACTCACCAGCTGGACCGGCGATGTTCAGGTATCCAGACAGTGATTGAAGATCCTGTTTAATTATCTGTCAATAAAAAGGGATACGGCCTCGCCTCCACCAAGGCATAACGAGGCCATGCCAGTTTTGGCATTTCTCGCTCTCATGGCATAGATTAGAGTTGTCAGGACACGAGCCCCACTGGCCCCAATCGGATGCCCCAGAGACACAGCTCCTCCATAGACATTACATTTGTTCTCGTCAAGACCAAGCTCTCTTATGACGCCCACCGTAGATCCCGCAAAAGCCTCGTTGATCTCCATCAGATCTATGGAGTGATAGTCCACACCTTCTTTAGCGGCCACCTTAGGAATAGATATCATCGGGGCCATAAGCACGTACTTCATGTCGATGCCGGCGCTACCCTGAGCGCCTACACGCGCAAGAATCTCCAGACCTCTGGATCTGGCCTTGTCCTCTGACATCACCACCAGAGCAGATGCGCCATCTGATATTATTGACGCGTTTCCGGCAGTTGCAAAACCCTCTTTCTGGAAGGCAGGCTTCATCTTTGAAAGCGCCTCGTAGGATGTTTCCCTCGCGCATTCGTCGGTGTCAAAGATCTTCGGATCGCCCTTTCTCTGAGGTATTGAAACCGGAAGGATTTCCTCCCTGAACTGACCATCTCTTATGGACTTGAGCGATCTCTCATAGCTCATGGCGGCATAGCGATCCTGATCTTCACGGGAAATATTCCATTTCTGACTTACCAGGTCATTGCTTATCCCCATGTGGAAATCATTCACTATGTCCCATAGACCGTCATTAACCATGTGATCCTTAATGACTCCATTGTTCATGCGATAGCCAAACCTGGCTTTGTCCAGAAAGTACGGGGCCATGCTCATGTTTTCCATACCGCCGGCGACAACAATGTCCGCATCTCCCAACTGTATGGCCTGAGCGGCCAGCATGACGGCCTTGAGCCCTGAACCACAGACCTTGTTGATGGTGAAACACTGCGTTTCAAAGGGCAGTCCGGCCTTCAGTGAGGCCTGCCTCGCCGGATTCTGACCGTAACCGCAAGGCAAAACCTGCCCCATGATTACTTCATCGACTTCCGCTTTGTCCAAACCGGCTCTCCGGACTGCCTCGGCAATCACAAGTCCACCAAGTTCCGTGGCGCCTATGCTACCTAAAGTTCCGTTGAAAGATCCCAAAGGCGTACGGTTGGCGCTTACTATTACGGCTTCTCGCGTTGTCCCCATCCTCATTCCTCTCTTATGGACCTTGTTGGCTCAAAGGGCATGTAGCCCATGAGACTAAACTATTCAGTCGGTAGCAGCTTGATTGAAGTATTCAAACTCAAATATACTTCTGTATCAGTATCTCCGCTATCTGGACCGCATTCAGCGCAGCCCCCTTAAGAATATTGTCCGAGACGACCCACATGTTCAACCCATTATCGACAGACAAATCCTCCCTGATCCGACCAACCATGGTGAATTCCTCACCGGCCGCAAGGGCCGTCAAAGGATACTGGTTCTTTGCAGGATCGTCCCAGAGTTTGATGCCCGGCGCTCCTGACAGGAGATCCTTTGCCTGCTGGGCTGTCAGCTTTTTCGCTGTCTCTATGTTCACAGATTCGGAATGACCGAAAAATGTCGGAACACGAACAGTTGTGGCTGAAACCCTTATTGCAGGATCAAGTATTTTGCCGGTCTCCCACACCATCTTCATTTCCTCTTTTGTGTAACCATTATCCAGAAAAACATCGATGTGAGGCAAACACTCATACGCTATCCTGTGGGGATAAACGTTCGTTTCCATAGTCCTGAAACCGCGCAGCGAATCCCAGAGACTATCAAGACCGTCATCCTTTGACCACTGAGTGGCCACGGCTATCTCCCTGGACTGATTAAGCATTTCTTCGATTGCGTCTTTGCCTGTGCCGGATACCGATTGATAAGTCGAAACAACTATCCGCTTTATTGTGGCGGCGTCGTGTATTGGCTTGAGGGCCACAAGCATCTGAATGGTGGAACAGTTCGGGTTTGCTATGATGTTCTTCTTCGGATACTGGGCTATAGCCTCAGGATTAACCTCCGGCACAACCAGCGGAACATCCGGGTCCATACGGAAATGGGCGGTGTTGTCTACCACTACGCATCCGGCTTCAGCTGCAAAAGGAGCAAATTTGGCGCTGATGGAGCCACCAGCTGAAAACAGTCCTATGTCAACTCCGGCAAACGAGGATTCAGTCAGCTCCTGAACAGGATGATCCTCGCCCTTGAACTTCAGTTTCCTTCCACTCGATCTTCCTGACGCCAGAAGAACTATCTCATTAACCGGAAATGATCTTCGTTCAAGAACCTTGATCATCATGTTGCCGACCGCTCCTGTCGCGCCGACAACCGCTACTTTGTATCCATCTTTTTTCATGACCTGACAAATCTCCTCTTTCTGTAAGATTCCATAACAAATAGACTTTTGAAACCTGTAAACGCTTCAGCTCACAAAACTCTGCGAAAGACTGTGCTGGTTTCACATAGAGCCTTGACCGTCAACTCAAGGAATACGCATCCTTAAACGGGCTCCTTATTTGAGGCTATTTCTTGCCAGCCTCACCAGCAGGATTCGGGGCCCCTTCCACAGTGACCCTTTGAAGAGAATAATCGCCGCTTGCGCTATCCTTACGGAATATCCAGACCTTGCCTGTCTCCGTGTCTATCATGAACGTGTGCCCTTTTATATTCGGACTCACAAAAATCTGGTGCCTTCCCGATCCACTAGAGAACATGCCAGCTTCAGACGTCTTGCCTGTCGGCGGACTAATCTCCTTGCCAAGAGGCCATTGCGCCTCAGACTCAACCAGGAAAGTTCCGGACAACATGAGCAACAGACCCGCACTGAAAATTTTTTCCATCTCAAGCGCCTCGAACATATAGTAAAATATCTTTATATCAGGATAAGCGCGAAGCGTCAAAGAGGAACTGAAACAGGAAATCACACCACAAAGATTCGGCCTCAAACCTACTTGACCTTTTCAATCTTTTTATGATATTAAAGGTTAGACTTATCATAACACTTGAACATTTTATAACTGGTTTTTGGGCATATATCCGTGGTGTTGGCATCATTACCATATATGCTACTTCGTAATATTGTGTGACTTAATGAAACTTACAAAGATTATTGGCGTTGTTTTTTTATTCTTAATAACCTCTTGTTTTACTTGGACTTATGCTAACGCGGAGCCTTCTGCTAGAGAAGTTCTGCAAAAGGTTGCCGAGCAGGGCTTCAAGGACAGTTTCAGAGCGGTGCTTACGATCAAGACAACAAAGGGAAAAAAGACTAATTCGGACCAGGCCATCTGGGTAATAGGCAAGCTGAAGAACGAGAATGCGGACTTTTTCTTTGATTTTGATGAGCCTGCGGAATCCAGGGGTTTGAGGTTCCTTTTGCAAGTGCGTGATAAACAGGACCCCAAGGCATTCATGTATCTTCCATCAACCGGAAAAACTCTACCATTGGCTACGGAAGATCCATCCACTGACATTGGTGGCACGGGTCTGAACATGGACGACATCATGGGTTTTGTTCCGAAAATCGGAGAAACAGAAAAGTTTTTGAAGGATGAAACAGTAAATGGTCAGGATTGCTACGTGATCCAGATAACCCGCCCGGATGGCAGGTCCCGGACGCTCTGGGTGCGCAAGAAAGACTATACCACCATCAAATCTCAGGAGACTGACGCCTCTGGGAAAGTGAAACGTAACTTCCGGGTCGTGGAGTTCTTCAAGACTGCTGAGGGCAAAGATTACCCTCGCGAAGAAGAGATAACTGTCCCTGACAAGAACACACGTATACTGGTCAGACAGGAAAATGCGGTATTCGGGATAGACATACCCGATGAGCTGCTTGATCCGTCACGCTTTGGGACTTTCAAGTGGAGACATTAAGACTGGCTCCCGGGACTTTTGAATAAAAACCTGAGAAATTCCGAGGGAAATGGTTTGACTGTCAAGTATCTAAAAATAGTGGCTGTTTTTGCCTGCATGTTCTTTCTGGGTGGCTGTGGTAGTTTGACCAGGCTACAGAATAACATGGAACAGATGACATATTACATGGGGATGATGGCGTCATCCATGCCGCAACTCAACCAGCACACGGGCCGGATGGCGAACTCTGCTGAAAGACTGGAAGCCAGGACCAATCAACTGGTCGAAGATTTTCAGAAAAAGGGAACATCGGCGGAGAGAGCCGTACAGAATTACACTCAAACATTCATAGACAATGATAAGGCCATAGCCAAAAACCTGCTTGGGATCAAACAGGAGATATCGGAACTCAAACAGGGCCAATTAACTCCATCGGGCCGCCAGGACAGTCCAGATCAGGTCAAAATAAACGCTTCGATCAGTGAGAGGATAAGCCGCCTGGAAGCCCAGATTGCGGCTCTGAACGCGAAACTGAAATGATGAAGGGCTGCTTTCTTCGTCAACATTGAATTTGTGGTCTTAATGAATCTCTATATTGACTTCTTTCCCCCGCTCTTTCAACAGAACTGCTATCTCATGGACACTCCTGCTTTTAAAACCCATTTCCTGGGGAAGGTTTGGATTGAGATGAGCAGGGTTAATGGCCTGGCCGAGAAAAATATTTATACTATCGGCAAACAGGAATTCCCTGGCCAGTAAACTCGCTCCATCACGCATACCGGTGAGTGAATCAATATCAGTAGCTTTTTGCAATATTTCAAGAGTAGCGTTAACTGTGTGAACACCCTCTGTCACCAGGTCAACTCCTTCAAGTTTGCCTGTTGGCGGGATTTTATTGGTCATGGTGGACAAATCGACTATGACATCCTTTTCCAGAAATTTGGCCAGAATGCCTGCTGTTGTGCCTCCACTCACAATTTTTCTTCCGGGTAATTCCATGAACCTCTTTACTACGGCTACGTCATCATCTCTTCTTACAGGTGGTCCTATCATGAATGAAGCGAATCTTTTTGGCCTTATTTTAAGGACCCCGACGGTGGTGTCGTCACCAGGCTTGCCTTCGTAAAGCTGTCGCGCCTGATCCACCAGAATCTGTGCGACCTTTTGCGCAGACACATCCTCATAAACCTGGGTTTCGAGGAATTTTGCTATCTTTTCCCAATCCCATCCCAGATTCAGAAGCCCACCTATTCCAGCGTGTATCTCTCCGTCACTGACAGTAACCAGCCAGTCTCCGGCTTCCGCGTGAACATGAGCTTCCCTTATCTTTCTGGTGCCTATCATTCTGTCCCTGTATTTAAGCTCGCTAATGTAACCTCTCTTGAGAAAAAAAGTCGGCGGGTTATCAAACTCGGCCAGGTAAACCCTGCCATCTTCCTTGACTTTCAGCAGTGTAAAGGTGCTGTAAGCTATCTTTCGAACCTTGCATTCCGGTAACGTGTCGGTGAGTGTTTCTACGACCTCTTCCAGAGGAAGTCCTCTTTCCAGAAGTCTTGTGGCGATACGAGTAGTCAATGTGGCGAGAATATTGGCTTTCACTCCGCTACCTAGCCCATCGGACAAGACCATTAGTTTGCCGCCTTCTATCGGAGCCACGGACAATGAATCGCCACACAGAATCTCGCCATGCTTGCAAATGTTGGCGCCTCCAGATTCTATGAACAATGGCTGGCTCATCTGGCTTTTCCCCCTTCGCCGGCCAGTTTGATCAATTCGAAAAGGGCGGCCTTGGTTTCAGCGGTAGTTTCTCCCAGCAGTCCTGCGATCTCCTGGGCCACTCGCATCTGCTGGTGGATTACCTGATGAGCCTTGTTGATAGTCTCTGCCTTGAACACCTCAGCCTGCTGGTCTTTCATAAGGGTTTCCGTTACATCCAGCAACATGAGCACTCGTAAATCTTCCTCAGGCAACTTGAAGTTGTACAGTTTCGCAGTCCTTCCCACTTTCGGTAATTCAAGCCACTTCGAGGCTCCAGCCTCATTGGCGCCGACAAGAGGATCAATACCAAACAATTCGGAGAATGTCTTGCCCTGAACATCTTCCTGAGACTCTCGTGTAGCCAGCTCCAGAAAAGCATTGTTACTGTAGACTACCCTGTGGGCGCTGTCCGCCAGAGATATAGCCACAGGAAGCCGCTGGAATATTGTTTCGGCCCTCTGGGAAGCGTGCTGTTTTCGGGTCTTGGCAAGCATCTGTCGAGCCTGGAGAGCGGTATAGACCATTAGCAGTATCTGATGTGGTCCGAATGGCTTGGGCAAATAATCATAGGCGCCCAATTTCACAGCCTCCACAGCCTCCTCAGTGTTCTTGAAAGAGGCTGTCAATATCACAAGAATCTCTGGTTGGCGTATCTTTATTTCCTTGAGTAACTGCTTTCCACCCATCGATGGCATGTCTATGTCGGTTATCAAAACATCATAGAATTCGCGTTCCAATTCCGCCAAAGCCTCTTCAACAGAGCCTGTGATCTTTACATCAAAACCCTCTGATTCCAGGATTCTCTGGCAGATGTCCAGCACATTGTCGTCAACATCAAGCACAAGGATCCTGTTGGTGGCGCTTGTCTCCGAATCATCTTCCGCTGGAAAGGCAAGCAGAGGATCCGATATATGAGCCATTATATGGGCCATACCGTCGGCCATTTTTTCCAGTGAAGCCAGCTTTTTGACTCGCTCAACCTGTTCACGCGCCTGGTTCAACTGACCAGTCTGTTCGGCAACCTTCGATGCGAGCTGTTTACCCCATTCCTCCAGTTTGCCTCTCGATTCCGCAAGGTTTCTAATCATCAGATTGAATGTCGCTGCGAGCTCCCCTACTTCATCTCTGGCCACAACTGGAACCTCATGAGTCAAATCACCCTCCGCAGCTCTCTTGGCGGCTTGCAGCATCTGTTCAAGAGGCCTGTTGATCCAGTTTACCAGGACATACGAAATGGCGCCCATGAGGATCACGCCCAACAACGCTATCACCAGGAATGCCCCGACGAGCCTGTCTATTACAGACAGAATCGGTCGTTCCATAATGGCGACCTGAATGGCGCCCACAATGTTGCCCTGGACATCCCTCAATGGGTCTGTGGCGCATATATAATCTGTTCCGAAAATGTTCTGATATGATATTTCAGTCTGCCCACCCGAAAGAACTGGCTTTCGTAAAGACTGATGAAGCTCGAATCCAACGACAGGCAGGTGATCCGGACCTCTGAGGGTCGCAGCTACGGCTCGCGTACCATGGTAAATGGCCACAAACCCCAAATCCTTGCCATTCTGGACCTGGCCCCTGAAAAGTCTTTTCGCTATACGGTCAACCAGCATGTGGTTGTTATTCAGGAGTATTCCGCCGTAAACCGCCCCGACCACTTTGGACTCATGCATGATTGATGACTCATGCACTATAGGATAGGCCGCCTCAAGCACCATGGCGTTCTTGAGACCCTGCTGAGCCAGCCCCTTATAGAGGGTCGGGTTGTCATCCTCGAGTAGTTTGGCCTCGATGATGCGAAAACCAGCCGATCCCTTTCCATCCAGAGCGCTTTTTATAACTGAATTCGTAAGCGGCCCTCCCAGGCATTCTATCTGGAAAGCCCGAGCCACAAGATTTCCTGATGAATCAACAACCGACAGAAAATCCAGATCATTTTCTATATTGAGCATGGCCAGCCTGTTCCGGATCGCAGACGAGTCCTTCTGGACCATGAGCTCCCGGATTTTTTCGGCCCCACCTATCAGCTTCATTTTAAGTTCGAGGTTTTCCTGATAACTGGAGAGGATATAACTCGCTGTCGCAAGATCACCAGTGAGCGTGTTTCTGGCCTCTTCCATTATGGTGTGTCTGGCCAGACGCATTCCCAGGATTACCGTCACCAGACCAACTAGAATCGCCACCCCAAGAAAGCCGCCCAATACCTTCTGCTTCAATGAGAAGTCCTGAGCCCAACTCGTAAAGTCAGCCCAACTTCTCCACGGCGCACGAACATCCTTGCCTTGCTCCATGACGCGCTTCCCCTATAGCTATATTTTCTTGACGATTTCCTCTTCAAATATCTTACGGGCGTCATCAACCGACCCTGCGTGGAACAGGACATCGTCGATCAGCAGATTAGCCCCGTCTGTGCAATGATCCATACAGAATGTGCCCTTGAGTTCTACCTTTTTTTCAAGGCCAAATTTCTGAATGGCCTCTTTGAAGTAGTTTATGATGTCGTGAGAACCCTTCAGATGGCACGCGCTTCCCACGCATACGGTTATAACTCGCATGAAAGTTGTCTCCTTTCGTGGACAAACCGATATGTTTTAACGCTGAAGATCTTGACTTATTTGAAGAAATTGAAAGAAGCCCCCCTTTGATCCATCAAGGGTGATTCAACAAACCATAAAGCTCGCAACGAATATTCCATTCAGGTATTTTTTCCGGTTTTTGAGGCAAGAGCATTTTGCACGCTTGTTTCAGCTATATCTGGAAACGTTTCATAGCTTAGACGCCTAGTCAAAACTAGTCAAGAAACAATTTTCAAACAGATTTGGTCAATACCGTTCAATGGATTATCAACAAGCCCCGGAGACTACTTCCCCACGGAACCGAAAACACGCCCCCTCAACAACTGACATACCAAAACATCGAGGTAATAAGTTGCTATCCATTCCAGCGCCGGAACAACCACTGCATCCCCAAAGCCGTAAAGGGCCTGAGATTGGGCAACCTTGATCGAATAATCGGGAGCCCCCATCAACCTGGCGCATTCACGGGCCGTCAGCAGCCTCACCCCGAATTTGCCCATGCCTCCCTTAAACAATATCTGTCGAGCGCTTCCGCCGCGTGGGGTTCGCAAACAACCGGCCAAACCATCACACCGAAGCTCGGCGCATGTTGTCCCTTTTCGGACACGTCGGAAAATAGTGCCGTACTGATAATCAGGGCCCTCAATGATGGTCTGAGCTTTTGCCCGATGAACGGGATTCATCTGCCCCAGAAGGTACTGAGCGCGTGATCGGCTCCACCACAATGAACTGTCGTCTTCGACATCTTCAAGGCAGTCCTGCAGTCTCAATGTCGTCTTGCCTGGCTCTGGAAGTGGCCTGATCAGCCAGCTTACATGGCGTCGCGTCCTCATGAAGTCCGCTAGTCTCGCCGGCCTCAACGGACTCTCACAAACCTCCGCGTATGTCCACTCCGGACACTCTGAAACCAGACTTTTCTGTACTGCAGTGATAAAAAGCCTCTTGCGACTCTGGGGAATGAAAGAAGCTGCGTCCAGTTGAAAAGCGTCAACCAGATAGCCTAGTTCGTTCAGGGCGACCAACGCTGATTCAAAGTCCAGGCCATTGCCAGAAGTAAGAAAACCCGTCACATTCTCTATGAGCGCCATAGGCGGCCTACGTGACCCCATTTGATCCAACAGCCGTATAAAACCCCAGAAAGCAGAAGACTTACGGCCGCTTAACCCCTTACGCCCGCCTGCCAGGGATGTGTCATTACACGGAAAGGATGCTGTAGCGAGTGTCACCTCAGGGATGTCCCCAGCGTTGACATCGTTTATGTCCCGGAGATCAAACGTTTCAGAGTCCTCCCCAAACTGATCGCGGTACATTTGATACTTTTTTTCGTCTATATCGTTTGCGTATATAACCCGCCAGTTGCCTGATTCCAGACCTATCCGCACAAGGCCAATACCGGCAAAGAACTCCGCTACCGTCTTGAATGGTATTGATAAATGTGGTCCTGACAATGCGAACTCGCCATCACAGACATGTTTAACCTTCATTACGAGCTCATCGATGTCTCTGCTGACACTCGACTCCCAGAAACGCAAAACTTTCCAGCCATCCCTTACAAGCGCAGCTGTAGATTCTGCGTCTCTGCGCATGTTACCCCTGATCTTCTTCAGCCAGTAATCTACATTACTGCTGTTTCGGAACTGGTCTTCCAGAGAGGTCAGCCCTCGTCTAATCCATTGACCTCCATGCCAGTAATCTCCATCGATGAAAACAGCCAGTCTGACCCTGGGGATTATCAGGTCGGGCTTTCCAGGCAGCCCGTCAGTCTTTAACCTGTAAGATATACCCGCATTGCGGAGGGCTTTTCTGAAGGCTATTTCAGGCGTAGTATTCCGGCTGTGAACCTGCCGCATAATTGATGAAACATCGCGGCCTTCAGTCATTTTCTGGCGCTTGACGGCTGACACGATTTACAAGAGAATCCGGCAGTCATTGGAGCTTTTTCCTCAATCACAGCGCTCTCAGGAATTCAGGTCTGAGCATTCCCTGGTCTTGGGCATTGAGCACATGATCGATTGCCCTGAGGATCTCCTGCCTGTCACGCGGCAATGTAGCCTTGACCGGCAAATAGTTGGATGCGTGATTGGACCTGAAAACACAGTTCGTAAACCTGGATTCGGCAATCATCGTCCTGAGTTCCATAATCAGCTCGAAAGGCTCAGGAACCTTAAACTTACCGGCCATGTACTCATCATGCAGTGGAGTTCCGGGCACAGTAATTACACTCAACGCCCCGACATAATCCGGATCCATGTCGGTGAGTATTTTTGCGGTGGCCTTTGCGTGTCGCTGACTGTGTTCTACGCCCCCGATGCCCAGAAGAACGGTCACTGAACACAGGATGCCGGCGTCCTTGACGCGACGGGCCGCCTCAACCAGTTTCTCATACGTGGCCCCCTTGCAGATCTTCACCAGTAATTCGGGATCCCCCGTCTCAACGCCAAGGTATATTATCTTGAGGTTCAGCGCCTTGAGCTGTTTAAGCTCCTCAACTGACTTCCTCAGGATGTCACGGGCATTTCCGTAAACCCCCACCCGTTCTACACTCGGCAGGATTTCCTTTACCGATTTCAGTATTTCAACGAGTCGCTTCTGAGGAATGCATAGCGCATCGCCGTCGGCCAGGAACACCCTCCTGATGGGCCCCATGTAGGCACAATCCTTCAGGTCAGATCTGATTTCTTCGAGTGATCTTATCTTGAAACGCTTGTCCTGATAGCTACCGCAAAAGGAACACTTGTTATGACTGCAACCCAATGTAGCCTGAATGATGAGACTTTCCGCCTCACTCGGTGGTCTGTAAACTGCGCCGATATATCTCAATGTTGGTCTCCTGAAAGGTCTAATTAGGATTTACAAGGAATTTAATATTTACCAGGGCAAGTTTCAATATGTTTCGGTCCAGTTTACTTTATCAAGAACCTTCGTGACTAAATACGACCAATGATCAGACATGTTATCCACGACACAAAAAGTTTCCTGCGCAGGAACCGTCAGGTCACATCCTGTCAAAAACTAGTGTCACCCATTCGATCCCAGACCTGTTCAGCCCATCGCTATTCATGAATTTTGTCATGAACCTGAACTTTCTACGGAAATTTAACCTCATAACTGTTTCCATGTCAGTTATATTCATCAGGCGGCCACATTCATCCCTTGAACCGGATATTACGTCATACCTGATGGAGGGGATTGACATGATGAACTGGCCACCTTTTTTCAGGATTCGAGCAATCTCCGCAATTGTCATCAGGATGGCAGTGGCTTCCAGATGCATCAATATCCCCACGGCCAGAGCCACGTCAAAACTGTTTTCCCTGAAAGGCAAGGCGTCAGGTAGTCTACAAACAACCGAATGAAAATCCAGTTCGGGATGATACCTGATCGCCTGATCCACCATCCTGGCTGACCCGTCCGTGAAGATCACATCATGCCCGCACTCCATCAGAAAAGACGAATCCCTACCCGAACCGCCCCCTAATTCAAGTACAAAAGATCTTTCGATGATTTCCCTCTTTAAAAAAAGATGTAGCATGGACAAATCTGCGGTTTCGTATCTTCTGGAAATTTCCTCGGCATGTTCGTCATAATATTTCAGGGTCTGGTCGGGCATTGCGGTTTTTGATTCCTCGGTGAAGTCACACAGGCTACACTTCTGGTATTCAAATCAGAAAAAGGTTTTAATGTTTTAGTTCTAAAGAGAAGCAGATCAAACAACCCTACCGGCGCCAGCGCTACAGTCCGTAAAAACATCACAATTGCCTGATTGGCGGGCCGTAAAACACCTTTGTTCCCTTACAGAAGCTTAAATCGAGCCTGAATGGGACGGCCGCTTTTATCCATAATTATGACTGAGGTATTTTACTTCTTTAGTTCCTATTTTCGTTGCATTTATCATGCGCGCCAAAGTAGGATGGAACAGGTCACGGAAAACATCTTGAGTGGGCGGTCCATGAACATTCCTGCCTTTGATTATAGCATACTGTCGTACCTCAGCAGTCTTTCTGGTGATTCCACGGTATTAGATAGCGCCATCCTGGGGCTTGCCAACAACAATCTGTTGAAGGGGGGCGTGCTGGTGACCCTGTTCTGGTGGGTGTGGTTCAATAGAGCCCAACAGGATTTGAACGGTCGAGTTCACGTGATTGCTACCATATTAAGCGCCATTGCGGCCATGGGGGCTGCGAGGGTCCTGTCCAATGCGCTTCCCTTCCGTCTACGCCCGGTGCATGCTGTTCTGGGACTCGACTTTCCGACAGGCGCAGAGATACGGCTGATAGACTGGAGTTCATTTCCGGGTGATCATGCGGCGCTGTTCTATACATTGTCTGTAGGCCTGCTTTTTGCCTCGAGACGGGTTGGCGTGTTCGCCCTGGCATATACCACGTTAGTAATCTGTTTTCCGCGGCTTTATGTTGGGTGGAATTATCCGACTGACATAATTGGAGGGGCTGTTGTGGGCAGTTTGTGTGGCTTGGTGGGAAACCTGAAATGTGTCAGCGGCAGATTTTCGGAATGGATTCTGCGCTGGGAGTTTAAAGCGCCGGAACACTTTTATAGCCTGTTTTTCCTGATGAGTTATCAAATAGCCGATCTCTTTGACGCCAGCCGCCAGATAGCCGATTTTCTTTACCGGATTGCCAGGCCCTACATAATGTAAGGGGATCCTGCATGGAGACTGTGATGTTTGGCATTCAGACACTGGAGGCATTGAACGATCCTCATTGTCGGTTGTTCCCTGGCGCGGGCTCATGCTCAGATACGCCTTTCACATCATTCTTTTTCATGGAAAGAACTTCTCTGTAAACTCCTCAAAAACGATGCCTCATCACTTTTTCACGGACTCCCAAAGGGTGAAGCTCTTGAGTTGCCGGAAATCATCGATTGATTGCGGTTTTTTTGATGATCCATAAAAGTCCATTGTTACCTGGTCCTTGTCCACCGTAACAAGCGCCCATCCCCAGTGGCTCTGAATCTCCTTTTCATCCAGGGGCCAGTTCACCGAAGCTCTCGGGTTCTGGAGATGGCCGTCATACAATATCGTATTGGGCTTCGTGCCTTTTGCCGCCCCATTGAAGCCGTGCAGTTCCTCAGTCAATCCTCCAACCAGGACATGCCAGATCCCCTCGACCTGCTGAATCTGCGTATTGTGCTCATGCCCGCAGAAGTATGCGATAACATCATGTTTTTTAAGTATGTTCCAGAACCTGTCCCTTTCCTTTCTGCGATCAATGCCCGAATAATCCGAGCAGGTGTAGGAGGGGTCATAAAAGGGCAATGAATCCCACATGTGCCGGCCTCCGGGAAACGCTGGAGCATGTGAGGCCACGAAAAGCTTTGACCCCTTCCTGGACGCCTTCATTAAATCATAATCGAGCCATTGAAGCGTCTCATTGGAGAACGAATTGTTCTCAAGCATGTTGTATGAGGAAATAACAGCAAAATGGCTGTCATCAACATCGAAAGAATATGTCAACCCGAGATCGCTGCGTGGACCCTGATCAGGTAGCAACAGGTCATGGAGAATTTCTCTAAACACGACGAAATTGTCATAGGATGTCAGGTATGGACGTGAATGATCACCACATCGCATCTGCTCCATGGTTGGATCAGAAACCTTGACGTCGTGATTACCGACTGTTACCCGCATCATAATACCCTTGTCCATGATTGGTTTCATCGTGTCGCGCCAGCTGCCGAGTTGTATTTTGTTGCATTCCGCAGTTGACGCTGCGTCCCGTGGCAGCGAACCGCTCACCAGATCACCCGGGAAAAGGACCAGGCGGATTGGGGTCGCTTTATGAATCATCAGGACATGATCCCTAACTATCGGTAACACTGATGAAATACCACCGTTGTCATCAGAGCAGGATTTGGTGTCTACTTTTCCCCTACTGTCCGAAAAAACGGCAAATCTGAATTTGTCATCGGCGTGGAGCACAATAGTCCACGCAACAATAACAATAAAAGAAACCAAAAACGATAAGCTCTTTTTCATAAAATCACCTTCAGGATACATTCCACAACAATTCAGTTCCCATCGACTCATCCGGCTATCTTGATCTGATATTCAATTGTGGCCTTTTCAACATTTGCTCACAAGTCGTGTAGCAGGGAGCCAGGCTCTGAATGAGTCAAAACGACAGTCTAAGGCAAGATCCCCGTAGGTTGTCGCTCTAATTCACATCAGCGTTAATATGACCAATACTTCCTCAGTTCAAGTTAATTATCGCAATCGGCTATCTTTCTCCTGAAATTTAGCGGAACAGTTCTGAAAAATAGAAACAAGCCATACCGTGTCAACTAAACAGCACCCGGGAATTGCATGTCTCCGTGAAAAAATACCCGCCCCCTTGCTATGAGATTCAGGAGCCTCAGGGTGAGCCTTTCTGTTGGGTTGCGGTTTTCCTGGCGCAGGATTCAGGGTCTTTAATTTACTCAGGATCTTCGATCGCGGATGACATGGCGTTATTTGCCAGTAGTTGAATCTTGGCCGATCCCACCGTCATGGCCACTGCTATTGTCTCCTGTAACTCTTCCTCAGTAGCGCCGAGTTTCCTTGCTACAGCAAGGCAACGACGTGTTCACGGATCGCAACCGGCGGCGAGCGAAGCAGCAAGTCCGATCAGATATTTTGTCTTTCTGTCTATAGCTCCGGCTAAGTAAGCCGTTTCCATGAATTCTTTATGAAAATCCATTCCAGGCATTGCATTCTCCTCTGGTAGATGACGTGAGAGCATTGGCTTGGAAGCAGTGAACAACAGGCCTTCCGTAAAAGGAGAGCTTCTGAACCCTGAGCCGGAGAATATCTGGACATCCAGAAAACCGGAACGCTTCAACATCGCCAGGAAATCCATCCCTGGCATTGATCCGCCCAGTCACTTGGCCCAGTTGTCCACTCTATTTGTATCATCGGACAGGGAAGCCGTTAGCGCCTGATCAGCAATCATCAGCCTGGCGCCCTTTTTCATTACCCTGAAAATTTCATTCAGAGTCTGTTTTTTGTTGGGAACCAGATTGAGCGCGCCGCTCGATATCACGACGTCGAAGCTGTTATCGGCAAACGGCAGATCTTCAGCCGAGGCCCTTTCAAAGCTCACATTCTCAAGGTTCGCAAGCGATACGCTCAGACGGGCTCTCTGAAGCATGTTCAGGCTGAGGTCAATCCCGGTTACATGACCATTCTGGCCGGTCATCTTCGCTGCGACCATCGCGTCTATACCGGCGCCGCAACCGACATCCAGGATTATTGAGCCTTCAGGTATCGTTCCAACTGAAAATGGATTGCCTACGCCGCAGAAAAATTCCAGGGTCTCATTCGGAAGTGATCCGATGATAGCCTCGTCGTATTCCAGGGCTTCAAGGCCGCGGATACCGGTGGGGTAACCAAAAAGCCCTTCAGGGTTTTCAGCTACCCTGGCATATTTTTCCAGTATTGCGCCCCTGATCTTTTGTCTGTCCTCCCCGGTCAATGAAACAGTCATAACGATCCCTCTCTCAGGATAAAATGTTTTTTTTCATGCTCCTGACTTCATTTTTAGACATTTCGTCATCGGCATGCGGAATCTTGAACACGTCCAGAGGATTCTCCTGAGACTGGTCGTCCCGAGACTCACTTCCGTTTGCTATCTTCAGGGAACAACTATCCCCTGCGCGTCGAATCGAACCCACCAGTTATACGAACTAGAGTCTGATATAATGGCAGGTTAACACATTTTTGAGTTTTGATTAAATTTTCTGTTCTGGAATGTCCTCTTCTGGCACACGTGATTTGTATAATCATGACGGCTGAATATCCTTTTTTAATTGGGGGAACAAACCATGAAGAATTTTAAGTTCCTGATTCTGACTATGGTTTTATTGGTCGCTGCGCCGGGCTCAGCTTTTTCTGAATGTTATACCAGTGGAGCAACGCTGTTTTTCACTGATCTTGAGACATTGCTGAACACTGAGCGTGTCCTTGTGGTGTCTCCGGCTCAGGGCCTGAGTCTCGTTCAGAGACACATTCAGGATGGGAAGGTAATAAGCGTAGGCAAAGGCATCAGGGTGAAAAAAATTGAACAGATCAACGAGCATCTGGTGGTTGTTGAGTCGAGTCATTATCCGTATATTACGTTTTCCAATTCAATTGAGTGTGATTAGGTAACACCTTGGTGTCGGGAAGTTATGGTTGCCGGTCGTGAATGTGAGATAACCTTTGTCCAAGTTTTCGATTATCTCTTCCAGGATAACTTATGCAGTCATTCTTCGAGATTGCGGGCTTTAGCGCCATAGACCCGGTTGGTATATACTTCGCCCTGTCTTTTTGAAACTTACCGGAAATAGAAGGGGAAGGCTTATGCAGTCATGATAAAGAAATCTGGAATTGGGATCTCTTCTGTAATGGCGTCTTTGCTCTTGCTGATTATTCTAACCAGTGGAGCCGAGGCCTACAAGGCCCAGGTCATTGGAGTGATGGACGGTGACACCATCAAGGTCCTTAAGGGGCGCAAGCAGATTCGTGTGAGGCTTTACGGCATCGACAGTCCAGAGCGCCAACAGGATTTTGGTTCAAAGGCAAGGCGGTTCACATCCGAAATGGTTTTCAGGAAGACTGTTGAAGTCAGACCTGTAGAG
Organism: uncultured Desulfomonile sp.; assembly: GCA_964542775.1. Classification (GTDB taxonomy): domain Bacteria; phylum Desulfobacterota; class Desulfomonilia; order Desulfomonilales; family Desulfomonilaceae; genus CAITZA01. The sequence continues at coordinate 9,298 of CAZIVV010000302.1, read as the reverse complement.
AAAGATCGATATGGACGAACCGTTGCGAGAGTTTATGTGGATGGGGAATACCTGAACCAGTTGATTGTCGCCAGGGGCTTTGCGTGGCACTACAAGGCTTACTCTGCAGGGGACAGAGTTCTTGAGCAGGCCGAACGCCATGCGAGGTCTGCCAGAAATGGCTTGTGGTCGCATCCCGACCCTGTTGCGCCATGGGATTTCAGACGCCGGAAATCAGCTGCGCGCTCAAATTACGGCGGATCATTGATGAAAGATTACAGGAAATTGAAATCATACATTATCAGACAGTATCGATACATTGAGAGGTTGGCTCAATGAGGATCATGCTGCGCGTGATTCACCGGGAAATCCAAAGGACAACAGCCGAACAACAACTTTTCGTTCATCTTGAGAAGATGAGGTGGACCAAACCTTACCGGAATTTCAAGACCCGGGCTAGAAAAACAGTCGTTGATCACTTTTTGGTTTAGCCGCACGAACACTATGTGTTAAATGTCCTGGTGTATTTACAGTTAACTCAAACTACATAAAATCCAGAATGGTTATGCGCTGACAACTCACTGGAACGGGGGGCCAAAAAATGCCTTGGAAAGGAAGTGGATCATCGAATGCTGAAACTGCCCTCCCACCTCAAGACCCTGTTCCGGACAATTGCCCTGATCCTGCTTTCGGTGTGGATTACTGAGGCAGGAGCTTTTGAAGCCAAAGTGATATCGGTTTTTGATGGAGACACCATAGAAGTTCTGAAAGACCGGAAGCCATTGCGCATAAGGCTTTACGGCATAGACGCCCCTGAGCATGATCAGGACTTTGGCAAGAAAGCCAAACAGTTCACGGCCCGCAATGTCTCCGGAAAGATCGTGGAGATCGTGCCGGTTGATCGTGACCGCTATGACCGCACAGTGGCAAAGGTTTATGTAGACGGAAAATATCTCAATCAGATGATAATCTCTGAAGGCCTGGCGTGGCATTACAAGTTTTTTGCCCCCAAAGAGAAGGACCTGGCCGATGCCGAGAAAGATGCCAGATCTGCAAGAAAAGGTATATGGTCGCATCCAAATCCCGTGCCGCCATGGGATTTCAAACGCCGTAAAGAATCATCCAATGGCCCCCTCCACCGTCTTAGTGTGGCTTCAGCGTCGCTATTCCACGGAAATTCACGCTCCCGGGTGTTTCATAAACCCGAGTGCCAACACTATAACTGCAAGAATTGCGTAGTAGAATTCGCAACCGCCGAGGATGCTATCAGGAATGGGTACAGGCCCTGTAAAATGTGTAATCCATCATGATGATATGTCAGGCGGTCCCAATATGACCGGTTCCGGCATCGAGTCAAAGGTTCACCGACATCCTGCGGGCAAACTGAATGCCGTTTTACTGAGAGACTTACTCACTCCGGTTTTTATCAAGGCCAATTCATTGGCCGCATTGGAGATGTGTTTTGCACAGGATCTCCTTCAATTGATACCTCATAATCCATGGATGCAAAGGCATGATTGCTGCGAAAAGTTCCCAAAACCGGGGAGACCCCCGATGAGACAGAACTTGCCGCTACTGCCACATGCCGGTCTGCCACAGCCAACCCCAGAACGGGATCAAAGCCTCTCCACCCGGCCCCGGGAAGGTAAACTTCGGCCCAAGCGTGTAATTCCGGGGCCACACCTGGATCACTGCCTGAAACGTAACCGCTGACAAATCGAGTCGCCAGTCCCACTGATCGACAAATATCCATGAAGAGAACGCTCAGATCCCTGCAGGCTCCCCGTCCCTGCTTCAGGGTGACAGAAGGACTAAACGGAGCGCCATCACGACGCACAACTTTCCCAAAACTGGTGGAGATAAGGTCGGCAAGGGCGCACAGGAACGAGACTGTCTGATCACCATTGTCCCGGATTACTTTCAACGCGAACTCATGTATCGCCGGGTCATCATCCATTCTGAGCAAATATGGCTCTAAAAGTTGAACAGTCTCTCCGGCATAGATCACAGGGACGTTGCATGCGCCAAGTGATGTGATTATGAAATCCAGTGGATTGACGCACAGGGTCTCGACCTGAGAGATTGCGCATATCGAAATCCCGGTGTGTGTACCCTCGAACCATACTGTAGAGCTTGAATTTCCTTCCAGGTCCAAGCAGTCACTTCTTCCCGCTGGCGTGGGTGATACGTCCAGAGAAAATCGGACAAGCCTCTGAAAGACATCTGACCTTGGTCGCATGCGCAGATGATGAGCTTCAGGAAATACTGCCGAAGTAAAAGCATAATTGATCCGATGGCGAATTTTTAAAAACAGGTAAACCTCCAGGATTGGTCACGGCCTGAATCAAGCGTAGTACAATTAGTCGCCTTTAGTGAAGACCGCTGATCATGGGTGTTGGTAATGGCGCATCAAAATGTCACCGAAAAGCTGCGAAAACAAAGTATGATGTTCGGCCTGAATCCTACGTTTTCCGGGTATCCATAGGCCCGGGAGGAAGCTTCGACATAGCTTTATGCACCCACTGTGACGGGATAAGCTTCATGGATTTGAGGAGGTGTTCCGTCCACCACTGCCCTACTGCTTCAAGGTCTTCACGTTCATATCGGTGTTCCACCATGGTGTATGTGTCGCGTTTATAGAGGACCACATCTATGGGATAATCAACATCGGTGGCGGCGACACGGGTTGCGTTGAACGCCAGATAACCCATCGTCAACGCCATATCTATCGGAGTATCGTAGGTAAGGAAGCGATCCAGCAACGCTTTCCCGTAGCTGGACTCGCCTATGCAGAAATAGGGAGTGCCCTGGGTAACTTCAATCCAGTTGGCCTGAGGGTATAACAGGTAGAGTTTGTGCTCCTTGTCCTTTTCCAGCTGTCCTCCGACAAGGGCATGCAGGTTGAACATCAGTCCACTTTCCTGAAGCGCAGCCTTGTCCTCCCTTGCAACTCTCCTGATCTGATCTGCCAGCGCATTGACAAATTCATAGAGCTTATAAAAAGGGCGTCCACTATCCTCGAGCACATCCTCAAAATATGTTAGCGCCTTGTCCCTGACAGCTCGCAGGCCAGATGTCATGACAAACATCGAATGGTGGCCGTATTGGTGAATGCTGACCTTCCTGGCCATTGTGCGTTCGACACCGCTTGTGATGCGTGTGTCCGCTATGCCGACTATACCGTCGGCAACCTTCATTGATACGCAGAACGTCATGTATACCTTTTCTCAACTGCGCCGTATGACACAATCATTTCTTTTATTCAGAACCAGCTCTCAGGACTGTTATGGGATTCAGGGCAAAATTCTCCCAAGTCAAGGGAGCCTGATATTCATCTTGGTTCAACTGGCTCATTGCGCGACCTGAACGCCAAACCACTGACCTGGAATAGGACGCATCGCAAAAAAAGTTTCAAAAATGGCGTCGCCAACCTCGTTGAGTTTTAGCTGAAAGTGATCAAGAAATTCATGAACTCCGGAATATAACACCGTATCCGAGTCAGTGAAATGTAGATCCACGCTCAATCGACCCAGTCGCCTTTCCGCAAGGTTGCCATACGTGCCCGGGACAGTGCCGCTTATGCTGCGCAGAGAGTCGTCCGCCTTCTGCAGGCAGTATGCGATAGCCCTCGGAAATTCACGGTCAAAGATCAGGAATTCGACAACCTGTTTCGGTGTGATCCGATGGAAACGCTTGCGATACATCTCAAGCCCACTTGCTGACCGGAGCAGAGAAGCCCACTGAATGTTGTCGTAAGGTGTACCCACGTATTCCACCTGAGGTAACAGCATGAAATATTTCACATCAAGAATCCTGGATGTCTTGTCAGCGCGTTCAATCAGCCTTCCGAGCCTTCCAAAATGCCAGCCTTCACCATGAGACATGGTATCCAGAGTGAGCCCGGTGAAAAGATGACTGTTTCGCTTGATCTCATCGAAAAAAGCATGAGGTCTGTCGAGCGCATTCCGGCGCCGCGCCGCTTCACTAACCAGGAGGTAAAACTTGTTAACCTGCTCCCACATCTCGGAAGATATTATCTCACGTATAGAGCGAGCGTTCTCACGGGCTAAGGTCAGACAGGACAGTATCGAATTGGAATAGTCCGGGTCAAACGTAAGGAATTCTATAACATTCTGCTGGGTCGCCTCGCCGTAGTGAGCCTTGAATATTTTATCGTCTCCGGTAACTTTGACCAGTGGGAGCCACTGCTCATGCTGAAGCATGACCGAGTCCAGGACCAGTTGCATGTTTACGTCCATGAATCTGGCTACATTCTCTGCCCGCTCAATGTATCGACACATCCAGTATATTGAGTCAGCTACTCTACTTAACATTGCGCTTCACCCCCTCCAAGACTTTTCATTTAATTGTTCCCCGACATTTGCGGACCGGAGTCGAGCACCCAGGTGTCCTTGCTACCACCGCCCTGTGACGAGTTCACCACGAGAGACCCTTTCTTTAGGGCAACCCGGGTCAGTCCTCCGGGAAGAACATAGATGGATTCACCGTAAAGGACATAAGGACGCAGATCGACATGACGCCCCTCGAAATGGTCTCCAACAATGGTAGGGACCCGCGACAGGGCGACCGTTGGTTGGGCTATATAATTACGAGGATTGGCCTTGATCGCGTTGGCAAAATCGGAACGCTCCCCAGCGGTCGAGTGCGGACCGACAAGCATCCCGTAACCACCCGATTCATTGGCCGACTTGACCACGAGGCGCTCAAGATTCTGCAAAACATGTTCACGGTCTTTATCATCCCAGCAAACATAGGTTGGCACGTTAGGCAGTATAGGGTCTTCGCCCATGTAATATTTTATGATCTTTGGGACATAAGCGTAAATAACCTTGTCGTCAGCTATTCCAGTCCCTGGAGCGTTAGCCAGACTAACCCTGCCAGCCCGGTAAACATCCATTATCCCGGGAATACCAAGGAAACTGTCTGCCCTGAAAGAAAGTGGGTCCAGAAAATCGTCATCTATCCTTCTGTAGATCACATCCACCCGTTCAAAACCCTTGGTAGTCCTCATGTGAACATAACCATCATTGACAACCAGGTCTCGGCCTTCCACCAGCTCCACTCCCATCTGACGGGCGAGGAACGAATGTTCGAAATATGCTGAATTATATATGCCTGGACTCAGAACTACCGCACGAGGAGCGCCAACGCTAGGGGCAGAAACATATTCAAGAGTGGCGTGCAGGCGATTCGGGTAATCCTCCACCGGACGAACCCGGGAGGCCGCAAACAGCGCGGGGAAGTTTCGTTTCAGCATCTGCCTGTTTTCAAGAACGTATGAAACCCCCGAAGGACATCGCAAATTGTCCTCCAGCACGTAAAACGCGCCATCCCTGTCCCGCACAAGGTCCGTGCCTGTAACATGGCACCAGACCCCCTTCGGCGGGGTTAGACCCTCGCACTGCGCTCGGTAAGACGTCCCGGACAATATGAGGTCCTCTGGTATGACTTTGTCCCTGATTATACGCCGGGCATTGTAGACATCCTGGATGAACGTGTTCAGAGCGTATATCCTCTGGCGGAGACCCTTCTCTATCACCTTCCAGTCAGAACCTTCAACAATTCGCGGGATAATGTCATAGGGCCAGATGCGCTCGGTTCCCTGATCACTACCATAAACGGTGAACGTAATGCCCATCTGATACAGAGCAGCCTCGGCCGCCTTCTGCCGCCTCAACAGGTCGCCTTCAGGTAGAGATTCAATTCGTTCCACCAACAGGGCGGCCCCCGGCCGAGGGTGACCATTACTTACAAACAATTCATCGTGAAAATCTTCTGGATCATAATTTGAGAAATTCATTTTCACTGACCTCAACTTCTTTAAACTAAACTGAAAAATCAGGGTAGCCATCCCCAGTTTCCAACAGGGAAATCTGTTAAGAAATTCCCGCATAATGTGCGCTGCACAGCCAGTATTCTTCACATCCGGATGGTGCAAATTACGTGCCGCCCAAAAGACGGTTTTCAGGCGCAGCGTTACGCTCATCTCAAGACATCATCAAAAACCCGAAAAGCAATTTGAAAAGACATTAATTGATTGATTGAACAGTTTAGGGAGTGGCATCCCAATCACCGACTGAATGTGACCCTATGGAATATATCGCCAGTAAGAATTACAATTTGGAACTGTAAAGAGTTTTATCCTACATTACTGTAAGTTTCAGCAGAGGTAGCGATCTGGACGGGATAGTTCCAAAACCCCCTGGACGTATAGTCCGGCGACATACACCTTGAAGTAAAAAAAGTGTTTGAAAATGGCGCCGGCCTGGAAGTTACCGCGAGTGGCTGGGTTTTGTAACCAATCCTGAGAGATTTGGTCAGGTATTCATGATCTTTTTGATGGGGCATGTTTGAGAAACAGTTTCTGAAATGTCATCTCAAATGTGCCCCATCAGAGTTAACCCGAGGTTTATCGGCGGTCTTTCAGTGTGCTCATGCGGCCATATCACTATCTTCAAGGGCCTCCTGAGCTGGGCTCTCCCGCTGGGATAGAAATCGAATGATCTGATTTCTCAACGCATAATACCTTGGGTTATCAATTATGGTTGTCCTGCTTCGAGGACGAGGCAGATCAATTTTTATTTCTTCCATGATCTTTGCTTCCGGTCCTGGACTCATCAGTAGAATCCTGTCCGACAGCAGTATGGCTTCATCAACGTCGTGGGTCACCATGAAAATCGTTATGCCTGTATCCACCCACATGCGAACCAGCTCTTCCTGGATCACTCCACGAGTAAGGGCGTCAATCTGTGCAAACGGTTCGTCAAGCAGAAGTATTCGGGGTTCAACAGAGAAGGCTCTGGCCAGTCCTACCCTTTGTTTCATGCCACCAGACAGGGCGGAAGGACGTTTATCCTCTGAACCCCTGAGTCCAACCATGTCGATGTATTTTTGAACCCAGCCATTTATGTCACTCTGATCCCAATCAGGATGCGCAGCTTTTACCGCTATCCTGATATTACCAAATACCGTGAGCCATGGAAGAAGAGCAAAATTCTGAAACACAACCATACGCTCGAGTCCAGCTCCCACTATTTCTTTCGAATCGAGAAACACGTAGCCGCTATCAGATTTGTCTATACCGGCAATAATATTGAGCAAGGTCGACTTGCCGCAGCCGGAGTGTCCCAGCACAGAAACGAATTCTCCCTCCTCAACCTTTAGCGATACATCCCTGAAGACGCAAAAAGGTTCTTTGGTCCCGGCTACTGGAAAGAATTTTGAAACACGATCTACATCAAGTAGTGACATTTCGCCTCCTAGTCAACGTAAGCCAGACGTCTGGCTAATGCGTTAAACAACTGGTCTATAAGCACTCCGACAATTCCAATTATCAGGATCGCAAAGATAACGCTCGTCAAGGACAGATTATTCCATTCGTTCCACACGAAATAGCCAAGACCCAGTGTCCCGAGCAAAGCTTCTGCAGGAACGATTGCCACCCATGCGCTACCCATAGATATCCGCAAGCCCGCCACTATAGTTGGACCAGCGCCTGGGAGGATGACTTTGAAGACCTTGCTGATTGGGTGCATCTGCAAGATATTCGAAACACTCATGTAATCCTTTTTGATGTTGGACACGCCAAAGGCTGTATTAGCAAGGGTCGGCCACACACTCGCCATAAATACCACTAATAGCGCCGTGACATCGCTGTTTTGGACCGAATAAAGCAGCAGTGGCATCCAGGCTATCGGGGAAATGGCCCTAAGAACCTGTATGTAGGGGTTGACGGCCTTGTAGAGAGTTTGATTCAGCCCCAGAATGACCCCAAAAACTATAGCCACAACCGAACCGCACACAAAGCCTACAGATAGCCTGCCTATGCTATATAACGCTAACGTGCCAATACCTTTGTCATTGGGACCGTTATCGTAAAAAGGGTCTGACAAAAAAAAGTAAGCCGTTTTTGCCACTGGCGCTGGACCGGGCAAATTTTTGAAGACCCCTGTGAACAACTGCCAGACACCAAGAAAAATAGCGAACAGCAGGATGCTCAGCACAATCCAGTTATTCTTCGTTTTGTTCACAGTCTTTTCTCCTGCCGGTGAACAAGGTCTCACCGGTATGTAGACACGCCTCTTTTGCGGATGCCTGGACATACTCTCAAAGAGGCGTGTTTAGGATCTTTAACTGTCAGATGGCTATACATGTGACCATCGTGATCAGTTTCAGATTTCCGAGAGCTCTGGTGTTAGGATTTGTAAATGGCAAAGCTTTTAAGATATTCTTCAGGTTTATCTGGATCGAAAGTTTTCCCCATTATCACGTGTTTTTCATATGTCGTCGAAGGTACCGGATATCCAAGCTTTTTCATTACTTCACCGCATTCAGACGCCAAAAAAACCTCTTCTGCAATTTTTTTGTAGTCAACATCTCCCTTGATGTAACCCCAGCGTTTCATCTGAGTCAGTATCCACACCGCCATGGAGTTCCAAGGGAATGGATTAAAGTCTATACGGCCAGGTTCATTTATGATTTTTCCCTGACCGTCTGGAAATACGCCCGTTAGAACCTGCTCAACTACTTCCTCGGGCTGGTTGAGATAATTTCGCGGAGAAATCGCCTTTGCTATTTCTTTTCGGTTCTCCGGTTTGTGTGAATAGAAGGTGGCTTCTACAATACTCATGAGAACGGCCTTGAAACTGTTTGGCATTTCCGTGGCAAACTGTTTGGATGCCGCAAATGCGCAACACGGATGCCCATCCCATAATTCCTTTGTCAATTTGAAAATGAAACCAACACCCTCATAAACTGCCCTCTGGTTGAAGGGGTCCGGCGACAGATAGCCGTCAACGTTCCCGGCCTTGAGGTTGGCCACCATTTCCGGAGGCGGCAGCACCCTTATTTTTACATCCTTGTCGGGATCTACTCCCCCTTCCGCCAGGTAATACCTAAGGAGCATATTGTGCATGGAATAATCGAAAGGAACCGAGAAGGTGAACCCCTTCATGTCCTTAGGTTCTTTAACCGCCTTGTGCTTGACATGCAGGGTGATGGCCTGTCCATTTATGTTCTCGATTGCCGGCATGTAGAATGGCACGGCCGTCGAGCCTATGCCCATGGTCATAGCAATTGGCATCGGTGACAACATGTGGGCGCAATCAACCTGGTTGGAAGCTGCCCAGTCTCTAATCATTGCCCAGCCAGCCGCCTTGACTACCTTTGTGCCCGTGAGTCCGTACTTTTCATATATTTTCATCGGGTCGGCCATGATTATCGGGGTAGCGCACGTGATAGGTATGAAACCAATCTTGAGGTCTTTTTTCTCAAGAACTCCCGGCGCGTCTTTGGCCCA
>CAZIVV010000301.1:0-2015 GCA_964542775.1 uncultured Desulfomonile sp. | reverse complement strand
ATATCCAAAGTCAACATAAAGCAGGGCTCTCATGTCAAAAGAGGCGACGTGCTCCTTGAACTTAATCCGTCATTCCTTCGGCTTGCCCTCTACAAAAAGGTCATGCAGAAGAACATCAGCGTCAAACAGGTCGAGGTGACGCTTGTAGACCTCAAGGAGATGCCCAGGGCTGCCACAAAACAGATTGAGGTTTACCAGGCGGACGATGAGATTGAGAGGTTGCAGGCGGAACTTGCGATAGGACGAGAGGGAGTCACGGCTCCTTTTGACGGCGTCATAACAAGCCTGGACTACCGTGTTCAACCGGGGTTCTTACCGGGTGAAGGCGTTATCGTCGGCCAGTTGGAATCTCCAAATCATACGGTTATTTACGCCCTCGTGCCGGAAAAGGATAGACACCTGATACGTGTTGGGATGAAAGTCGAAATATGGGCTCCTATCAATAACGGGATGAAGTTTTATTCGAGAATAGACGGCATACGATCCTACAGTGAAAAAGATCTCAGAGATTCCCCGTTCTCGAGTCGGGTCGGCGGCGAACTTGCGACAGAAGCCAAAAGCGACAAACAGAGGGACGCACCACTTGAAGCCCAGTATTTGTGCGAGGTCTCCATCCCGAAGCTCGACACTCAACCGCCACTGGGCATGACTGGAAAAATATCCATTCCTGCGCCTCCGCAGAGCATTGTGTCCCGGAATATAGACAGGTTCCTGAGGACTTTCACCAGAGAGACGACTCTTTAGGAAGGTTAGGACAAGGCTTGGCAGTCGAAACATTGAAACTTGCAGGGCCGCAGGTGGCTCCGGTCCAAAAGCCGCCCGAGCCCAAAAAAACGGTGGATCCACGCCAGAGAGCGCTGGCGCTGGGACTGGAATTTGTAAAACGGTGCCTGCAGACCAACAGTCTGGATGACCTCTATTTCCTGCTGACCAATGACCTCCGGACGCTGCTCCCCTTTGACAGATCGTTCCTGGTGACACACGTCAGGGGAAAATCCGGCGTGGCGGCCATCGGGGGGCTTTCAAAAGTCGAAAAGACCTCTAAATACACGGAGGCGGCAAATCACATTGCGGACCAACTCAAGACCCTTGACAGGGGTATATTGATTTCCGGACAGGGGAATCTGCCCGATGAGGAGATTCCCAATGCGTTGAGACTGTCACTTGAGGAATACGCGAAGGGCAGCGGAGCCTCGTTCGTATTTTTTGTCCCGTTGACACACCGTAACCTGATCCTTGGACACCTGGTGGTGGAGTTTCTTGAGCCGGCCCCACCCGAACAGCTGGGGGTATTGACAACTCTAAACGTGGCGCCCTTTGTTGCCGCAGCTCTTTTCGAAAAGCTGCTTCTGGAGCAGAAACCCGGTCTAATTGCTTTAATTGATCCCTCAGCCACCGCCGGTTCCTTTGTCAAACGTTATAGCCCCACCAAGAAAATCGCTTTACTCATAATTTTGATACTTCTTTTTCTGGCATTTGTGGCCCCCTTCCCCTTCACCATAGGAGGCGAGGCGGAAATAGCGCCGACAGACCGACATTTGGCTTTCTGCAAGATAGAGGGGTTGATTGACAAGGTCCTGGTTCTGGAGGGCTCCAGGGTGGAAAAAGACCAGGTGGTGGCGACGCTTGACTCCCGGGAACTCGACTACAAAATAAAACTACAGGCAAAACCGGTTGCCATCCTGACATCGGAAATGGCCATCCTGCGCGGTTCAGCCAACGAAGATCCGTCAAAACTGGCGGAAAGCGCTCTGGTTGAGCTGAAACGCAAAGCGGCGTGGGAAGAACTGCAATTTCTTAAATGGCAGACCCAATTCCTCAAAATAAAATCACCGGTATCCGGAATCATCATAACCAAAGACGTCGACAGCCTCGTCGGCAAGAAGCTTCAGGCTGGGGAACCGTTGTGTGAAATAGCATCACCTTCGGAACTCTCCGCAGAAGTCTTTATCCCTGAAGACAGGATATCTTACGTTAAACCCGGTCAAAAGCTCGATTTCTACCTGTCCGGCAAT
>CAZIVV010000300.1:0-4935 GCA_964542775.1 uncultured Desulfomonile sp. | reverse complement strand
CTCCGGAAGCATGTATTTGAAAGCACCGGCTATCCCCGGTCCCCAGACCGTCGAAATCTGTATCGCCGTGGACGCCTGCGCCGCAATCTTCTCGGACAGCCCTCCCAGGTTCACTTCGCCGTAATCCTTCACATTCGCCGTCAGACCCGCCTTCAGTTTCTCGGCCACATCCTCCGGAAATCTCGTCATGAGCTGAAGGATTATGCCTGTCATCAGGTCGGCGCTTTTCTCCGCCGAAAGCTTGGACAGTTTCCCGAACCGTATCGCCGCCTCATTCATCCTGCGAATATTATCGAAACCGATCGCATTGACATCAAAGGCCGAAGCCGTGGCGCTCATGGCCTGCAGATACTCTTCCGTAGTGACATTCCAAAGCTTCATCGAGAAAACATTCGCCGCAAACTCTGCCTGCTTTTTCTGGCCACTGGTGAATGCCACCGCCGAAAGTTCTCCCATGGCGTCGGCCAATTTGGAGCGTGATCGGCCCATGCCAATGTCAGCCAGCGAATAGACCATTGCGTCAAGTATCCCCGAATACATCCTGTATCGAAGCATGAAAAACGCCGACCTGTCGAAGAACCAGTCCTCAAGCAGTTTCTCTTTCTCCGATTTTTTAGCTCCCCGTTTCTCTCCCGTTAAAGGCTCTCCGCTGGAATCGACCACTTTGGCTATCTTCATGTTCTGAGCCGCCCCCACAGCCCTGTTGTAATTGTTCACAGCCTCGGTGAGTTTCGATATCTCTGTCGCTGCCTTGAAGGCCAGACTCGCGGTGTGATGCAATCTCGCTATCAGGTTGTCCACTCCTGTGTTCTTGACCTCACTCAATATCGATCCAAGTGTCTTGTTTGTCTCAACAGCGCTCCTGTTCAATTCGGACATGCTCGAAAGCTTCTCCTTGAGTCCCGTTTTTCCACTCAACTGCTCAACAGCGTTCTTTTGCAGGTCCGATACACCACTGACAGACCCCTGTATCTTCTTGAGCGTGTCATCAAAGGACTGGGCAAGCTGGTTGTGTTTGCTGATTATCTCATCAACACCTGTGACAACATATTCTATGCCAATTGTCTGGTCTATTGTCCTAATCCCTCTTGAGCCTGCTTTCCTCGAACTCTCTCTGCTCGAGATACAGTCGCCACATGGTTTTCCTCTGACGGTATGACCATTTCATGACCTCGGTCAGAGGCTGTTTCAGATGATAGACAAGGTTGAATATCTCCCTGTCGAAGTATTCCTGCGTGTATCGGAGTTCCGGTATGAGCGGAGTAACATCCCTGTAGCCCCATTTCGTGTAATCAAGCGTTACCCCGCCGGTAGTAAAAAATCCCGTTGTGTCAGAAAATTAAGGCTCCACGTGTGACCACAGTAAGCGCATTCAAAATCGGCCACCGTGTTGTATCCGCAAATAAGCCTCCGCCTCATCTGCCGGATCACCTTGTGGTCCAGAAGGGGAAGAGCCACCACGTCCTCGTAATAGAAATCCTTCGAACCGTTCAGCTCGCGAAGAGCCTGAAAGTCAGCCTGATTCGGGTCTATCTTCCCTGACGCCTGCTGACTCAGCAGCAATCTCTCCCTGTGTCCGTTCAGCATCCCGACAGTGGCGCTGAAACCGGACTTCGGCAATGTTTCGGTGATTGTAGGATCTTCACTGTCCCGAAGTTCCACCGGGAGCTGGATCACTTCAAGCTTGCCCAGATCTAGCGAATGATCCGCAGCCTTCCTGCAGTCCCTGTTAGGGCAGGGCATGTCCTCGAAATCCAGTATGTCGCCGTAGTGAGCCCGGTAATTCTCGACCAGCGCCCATTCCATGTCCACAACCGCCAGATCCAGGATGTCCTTCTCCTCAATGTTGGTCCTGGCCCCGATACTCCTGGTCAGGTGCGCAAGATACCGTGGTGTGACCTCGAACATCCTCTTGTTCTTTGCCAGCAGTATTGCGTTGGCGCTCCCGTCTCCCTGAACTACAGTCATCCGCTCTTTCCTGATGAAAAGATTGAAACTCGCCGCTATCTCGTCCCTGTGACTGCTTTCCATCTCTTAATGCCTCTTCTCCTCTACACGGTCATAGGCGATCTCAACCTCGTCGATGACATCCTTGTCCCATGCCATTGAATTCTTGTTCGTTACTGAGTCACTAACCACAAACGCCCCGAAAAATGTCCATGATCTCACGGTGTGATCCGATGGCTTGTTCTCGTAACAGGAAAAAGTAAACTTGTACTTGTCAGGAGTCTGTCCATTGCCTGTCGTCGCGTCCTGAGCCAGCTTCATCTTTTCCAGCCAGAAAGTTGCCGAATCGCCACTGCATGGCACGACATGTCTCAGAACAGCATTCTCAAACTCCAGTCCTCCCGCCTCTTTTGTCGGATGGTTCTGACCCATTCCGGCGTGCTTGGTGACAGCTATCGTCCGCTTTCCAATTGAAAACTCCTGGACAAGAAGGCTGTCAAATCCGTTCACCTCCACGCGAAACTTGAATTCCTTAAGCCTGTGCACGGATGCCGTATTGTTGGCCATTTAACGCCTCCCGCTACGCCCTGATGTATCCCGGCAATGTCTTTATCTCGTTGAACTGCTCAAACGCTTCGCCAGCCCTTGTCAACCCGAGAGTGAAATCAAGATATGTGATGGCCTCCGTAGCCTGAATAAGCGCTCTGGCGTTATATATGCCACGGGCAATGTCCAGCCCCGAATTCAGCACTGCGTTCTTGAGCTCTCCTCCCGAAAAATAAGCCATCTCGTCGCATTGCAGAGCAAAATCATATATCTTGTATTTTGCCTTCCAACTCTCGAAAGCCGGCAGCAACTCCCTGTAAACCTGCCTCCACGTCACCGGATGGTTCGGATCGAAAAGGAACAGCCATAGAACCGGAAGCAGCGAACGGTTCATCATCGTAATCAGCCGCACCACGTTCAGATTGCGGGTCGAACTCGCGTCCCGCTGCGTCGTGCGCTGCTCCCAGAACATCCCACCCTCTATTCCCTGCATCCTGGAGATGAACAGATAATTTATCCCGTGCTCGGCAAACAGGTCGGCATATCCTGTCGAACGATAACTCTGGACATTGAAGTCTATCCCCTCCATCAATGTCACAGTCCCGCGCTTGGCGCCTACAAAGGCGATATGCTCGCCGTAGTCGTTGTCATTCCTGCAGATGCACGCCGCAAGATGACCCAGACAGCTAATGTGTTTCCTCGTGTCATCCATGTCGTCGTAAACAAGCGGCATGCCGTAAAACAACGCAAACCTGTGACTGTTGAAAGCGGGATGACTCCATGGAGCATTGCCCAACCGGTAATCCACCGCCTCTTCCGGAGTCATGTTTGCCGGTATCACGCCATACGCAATGAGGTCCTGCCGACTCTCCGCATATGCCGTCATTGCGTTATAGACCGTGGCGGAATTAGACCCGGGAACCATGAAGTCCATTGCCATGTTCCAGACCTTGTCAATCGCATAAATCCCCGTCTGGAATACCGGGCTCCCTATCCAGTCAGAATCCTTCATCGGGTCGCCATCGTCCCCACCTGTCATCGGATATCCGAAAAGATTCGCCATCGGTCTGTTTGCCGGGGCCACATTGGCGCTTCGCTCATCTGTAGCCACTACAAGTTCCGATCGCTCGTTTATGTAATTTGGAGCGTAATGGACGGAATCAGGATCCATGTTAAGATCGGTGTAGGTTTCTGTAAGCTCTCCCTGCAACCCGTAAACAACCTTGACCGAAAAATGGTCGTCGGATTTCAGCACACTCTCGCTGATCTGTATCTTGAGATGATTTCCCCAGGATCCGGGATCCTTCGATTCGAAGCTCAGGGTAGGTTGGGCCAGCCCGCTGTATCCCTCATGAATCCCGGCGTCAAAACCTGTGACCGCCGCAGCGGTGGAAGTCTCCCTGACCTGAATAGACCTCGTGGCCCCTGTCTGGGAGCTGACAAGCCGAACCCTGCCGCCCACGGAGTAGGCTCTGGCGTTGAGCAAAGTCGCAAGCTGTGTCGCCACCTGTGACGAACTCAGCGAGAATGCTCCGCTCGATCCGTCCACAGGTCTTAACGTGAACACCTGTTCCGCTCCGCCATTCACCGAAATCACAAGTCTGTCAGTTCCGGGCGTGGCCGGATATTCCTGGATCCCCAGACCAAGCGTTGAATATGCGTCATTCTGGCAATCATGAATGGTAATCGAATCTCCTGCGCTGTTGCCCTCGATCACAATCCTGTCATTGACTGCGCTGACCTTGACGCCATTGGTCTGGGCGTTGATCTGTTCTGCGATACTCCCGGCCGACTGCAACAGACCGGCTGTCAGCGTCACTTCCTGGTCCTCACCCTCTGTAACCGACAGAACAATCCTGTCATTGACGCCGGCGCCAATGCTGAACGGTCCCGTCTCTGTCCCTTCAGCCTTCCCCGAAGACGCCTGGACAAAAACATAAGGCCCTGCGACAGTTCCTGTGATGGAAGCGGGCAGGGGAACCGCCCCACGGTCATTGATTGTCACTCTGGATTTTTTTGCCGTGATCGAAGTCGGGTCATGAACATCACTGTAACTGCAGGCCCTGATGATTATCAGCCTGGCCCCTTCACGTAGCGCCATCTCGGCTATCAGGGGATCTGTAGTCCATGGGACTTTACGTCCGAACTTGCGGCTGTATACGACAAGATTGTCCACAATCTGCGGAACACCCACAGGTCCCCGCTCTGTCTGCAACACCATGATGACATATCCGGTCACCGTGTTATCCACGAAACCGGACATGTCATTTGTATACCAACGGACTCTCGCAGCCCCTAAAGTCATTTTATCCCCCCGTCAAACCTGCCTTAAACAAGCTTTCTGATTTTCTTCTCCTTTATGAGCCTCTCCACAAACGCCGTCGGTAAAACCCTGTTCAAAACAGGCCTCGATGTATTGCCTTTTCCCCTGAATGGAGTCAG
>CAZIVV010000299.1:0-1620 GCA_964542775.1 uncultured Desulfomonile sp. | reverse complement strand
CGCCTATTGTTCCTGTTCGGCGAGCCCTCTTTTTATGGGTTTCGCTACAGCCAGTGTCACTCTGGGCGTAACATTTTCTCTCCAAGTTTCCGCTCCCATGGTTCAACATGGTTCTGCAACTCGATTTTTCAAAATTTAGCTGAATCCGGGCTTTTTGGCGGTCGTTTTGCAGTGCCAGACCGTGAAGGGCTGCCGGGCACCCACCAAGCCCCGGCTTTGGCAGCTTCTGCCGCGCGCTCCGCTTCAGGGAGTTTCCGCGTACGGACTATGGAGATCAGCATCGATCCACCGATAAGGACCGCGGTGATCAATAGCGCCAATTCCGTTGGAATGAACTCCTTTCCGAAATAGGCGTTCACCAGCATCTTCACGCCGACGAAAATCAGTACCAGGGAGAGCCCGTACTTGAGGTAGTGAAAGCGGTGGATAACGCCCACCAGCGCAAAATACAGTGCCCGCAGACCGAGGATGGCAAACACGTTGGACGTGTAAACAATGAAAGGGTCGGTAGTGATAGCGAAGATAGCTGGAATGGAATCCAATGCGAACACCACGTCCGTTAGTTCCACTAGTACGAGCACTATGAATAGGGGCGTGATGTACAGCGCTCCATTCTGGCGGGAGAAGAACTGGTGGCCGATGAACCCTTCCGTGACCCGGAAGTGTCGTCGCATGAACAGCGCCACTCGGTTCCTTTCCAGATCCGGTTCGTGACCCACAGTGATCAGCATTTTGATACCGGTAAAGACCAGAAACAAGCTGAACGCATATATTACCCAATGGAAGGCCTCGATAACGGCGGATCCCACCAGAATGAGGCTTGCCCGCATGACCAGGGCACCCAGCACGCCCCAAAAGAGCACCCGATACTGGTGTTGCGGCGACACCGCAAAGTGCATAAAGATGAGCACGAAGACAAAGATGTTATCGACGCTGAGGCTTTTCTCGATGAAATAGCCAGTGAGGAACGCGTACCCGGCTTCCCGGCTCATGAAGGCAAAGACGCCGCCGGCAAAGATCAGCGCTAAGATAACGTACCCGAGGCTCAGCCACAGGGCCTCGCTTACTGCAATCACCCGATCGCCCCGGTGCAGGACTCCGAGATCCAGAGCCAGCAGCAGAATTACGAACAAGTTAAAGCCGGCCCACAGCCATATCGTGTCCATGTTTTCCATATTCTTGCTCGATTATCTCGGCTGAGGTTGTCACATCCAAGAACATTAATGGTGTATTTTTTGCTTGCAATCAGGACAGATTCCGTGACTGAAATCGGCCTTCGGATGTTTCACAAGAAATTATTCAATAGGACGCCATTTATTTTCAGAATCTTTGATGCTTTTGCAGTATGAACAAATGGTCACTATGCCGCGAAAAACCTGAATCTCATCCAGATAATCGGAGATTCGTTTATTTTCGTCCCCCAGAATTTGATTCATGAACACTGTTTCAATGTTCGACTCAATGAGGTTTCGAAAAGTTATCATGAGATTCTCAACATCTTCTGAATATGCGTTGCGTTTGCTATCCAGAACACAAATTGTTCCGAACGGGGCCTGATTGGGTAGAAAAATAGGAAAACCCAAATACGAGACTAATCCTAATTCGACATCGGGATTATTT
>CAZIVV010000298.1:0-16914 GCA_964542775.1 uncultured Desulfomonile sp. | reverse complement strand
GAGAGTCTATGGTAGTCAAATGCGTGCAGAGGCTGTCCACATTCAAGAAGAATAAGGTTGGTGGCGTCAACAACATTCGAGATGGGTCGGACCCCTGCCCTGTGGAGTCTTAATCTTACAGCAAACGGAGATGGACCTATTTTGAGCCCTTTGACCATTCGCGCAACATACCTGGGGCAAAGTTTCGGATCCAGACAGTCCACCGTTAGCAGAGAATTTATATTCTCTTGCGTTTCAGATAGCTGAAACTGAGGCTTCCTGCATGTTGCGCCGGTGAGAGCAGCCAATTCCCTGGCAATTCCCAGTATAGACAGACAGTCGCCCCTGTTGGGTGTGACTGAAGTCTCAAGCATGTAATCTTCTATGTAATCAAGCGCAGTTGCTATTGGCAGCCCAACAGGGGTGTCCTGTTCCAACAAAAGAATTCCTGATGTGTCCTCGCCCAGTCCCAATTCTTTCTCGGAGCACAGCATACCAGGAGAAACTACGCCTTTTATCTCTCGACAGCCTACTGTCATACCGGAGGGAAGCTCACAGCCTACCTCGGCGTATGCGACAACAGCTCCCGGTTCTACATTGGGAGCGCCACAGACAACCTCTTGGGTCCTGTCCTTGAGAGAGAGTTTTACAACACTCAGTTTGTCACCAGCAGGATGAGGGCCGACATCATTGATCCTCGCTGTAAAAACCTTTCCAAGGTTAGCGCCTGCATGAGTCACTGACTCAACTTCAATTCCGCCCATTGTCAAGTATTCGGCTATTTCATCGGCTGTCCTGTCTGTATCAACAAACTCTTTCAGCCAGTTTAAGCTGATGAGCATTCTTGGTCACCCCTCTTGATTGAATTGTAAAAACGTGTCGACTAATACCTGATTATACACAAATGAACCTCATGCGGATTGCTCATCCGCCGATTGGCAAGCTGGACCCAGTGGCCGTTTTCAGAACTGTCTGAGAAACCGCACATCGTTCTCATAAAACGATCGTATGTCAGGAATTCCATATTTGAGCATTGCTATTCGCTCAATGCCCATTCCAAAAGCGAACCCGGAATAAATCTCGGGATCATAGTCAACAAATCCGTAAAGCGCTGGATCAACCATCCCGGAACCAAGGATTTCGAGCCAACCAGTTGAGGAGCAAGTCCTGCAACCCGCCCCACCACAGATGACACACTGTATATCAACCTCAGCCGAAGGCTCCGTAAAAGGAAAGAAACTCGGTCTGAACCGCAGAGCTATGTTAGTTCCAAAATATTCATGAACGAAAGCCGTCAGAACACCTTTGAGGTCTGATAATGACACATCGCGATCAACCCAAAGGCCTTCAATCTGCATAAACATGGGTGAATGAGTGATATCAGCGTCTCTCCTGTAAACTTTGCCGGGGCATATTATCCGGACTGGAGGCTCTGTCTTCTCCATAGTCCGGATCTGCACCGGTGATGTGTGAGTCCTGAGCACTACATTCTCAGAGAAATAAAATGTGTCCTGCATGTCACGCGCTGGATGATCCTTCGGAATATTCAGAGCTTCAAAGTTATAGTAGTCCAGTTCCACCTCCGGTCCTTCTGCCAACTGGAATCCTAATCCCCGGAAGACTTCTATCAACTCGGATGTAACCTTGTTGAGAACATGCAATCTACCCAATTGGAAGCGCCGTCCGGGAAGAGTTATGTCAATTGAGTCTTTCTCCAGCTCTTTCTGCTCCTGGTCCTCAACAAAAAGATTCTCACGTGAATCGAACTGCGCTTCAAGGTCCTGCTTGATCTCATTTGCGAGTTTCCCGATTACAGACCTCTGTTGGGCGTCGAAATCCTTGAGACTTCGCAAAAGTCCTGTTAATTCGCCCTTCCTACCCAAAACACGCGTTCGTAATTCGTTCAGAGCCCTGGTGTCAGACACTAGGGAGAGCGACAGAGTGGTAGACTCCTTGAGTGAGTTAAGTTTTTCGATCATTAGAACCTCGGTTTATGCAAAACAATTTTTTACTGTATTAAGGAGGCATATGCACATAAAATCAAAAAGCGGCCTATACAGACCGCTCCACTGAAGCGCGCAATGTCGCCTGGTTCCGGAAGGCGACAGCTATGCGCGCCGATACCTGTCGTCATTGTGAGAGAGATTAAGCGCTCAGCGCCTGCATTGCGTTGTCGGCAATGTTTTTGAAGGCTTTGGGATCACTTATGGCGAGCTCCGCCAGAATTTTTCTGTCAATAGCGATTTCCGCCTTCTTCAGTCCCTCTATGAGCCTGTTGTAATGGATGCCGCTAAGTCTGGCTGCAGCGTTTATCCTGGCAATCCACAACCTTCTGAAGTCTCTCTTCCTGTTTCTTCTATCACGATATGCATAGCAAAGAGCCCTTTCGACAGTCTCTTTGGCCTGTTTGAGGGTTCGACTTCTACCCCCCACATAACCCTTTGCCATCTTCATAATTTTTTTTCGTCTAGCCCTACTGGCGGGCGCGCATCTTACTCTTGGCATCGTTCTCTCCTAACAAAATGCTGCTCGTAAAAATCAGGTTCCTGGCGCCATCTCGGGCTTAAAATTCATAGGCCACAACGAAGGACCAGGATTTCGTAGCCTATTTTTAACCGTATGGTAGAAGTCTTCTAATCTGTCCTGCGTCTCTCTTGTCTATCAATGCGCCGTGCCTCAAGTTCCTCTTCTGCTTGCGCGTTTTCGAGGTCAGGATATGGCTGTGATAGGCTTTTTTCCTCTTTATCTTGCCACTCTTCAATACCGTGAACCGCTTGGCGGCTCCTCGGCAGCTTTTCAATTTGGGCATATGAATCACTCCCTGAATATTAGTTCAACCCGTTACTCGTTCCTTGAGTCACGACAATCCATGATAGCGCGCCATGCATCACAGGCCGATCGACGGGGCTATGTCGCTATCGGATGCCTGAAGCGGCGGACTGGATGGTTGTTGATTGAACTGGCGCCGCGTCGTTTAGTTACGCTTGAGCCAGATACACCTTAACAGTTTCAAAGAAGCTCTTTCCGAAGACATCTCAGTCCCTGAAACTCAGAAGCATCCACGAGCTTTCTTTCAAACAAGTATTTATACATGAATAATGTTTCCGTTACAATTTTTTTTCAAGACGTTATTCATTGTTTGACAAGAATGTTTTCTGATGATAACAGAATCATCACGCAATAGCGCTTTATTGACCCCTTAATCGCAACCGGGCATGGTTGAGACTTCAACATGGAGGGCTTGGTGTTTCCAGGCGGATTCGGCGCAGGGGACACAGGCCTCCTTCGCGTTACAGGTTTTACGGTATCTTTAGCGATACCAGTTAAAAACCTTGACACTAGGCGAACTTTTACGAGTAATTGATGTCAACATGCGTATGAGTTGTAGCCTGATCTGTGAATAGTCAAATTGCTATGGGGTATTAGGCGGAAGCTATAATAAATAATGAACTGACAACGCAAATCCTGACTCCAAGTTACACAGATCGTCTGGACTGATCTCTGGTATTTTCGATCTAACCTTGAGTAACCCGGTGAATGTTTGTCGTCAATCCGCATCTTTTTTAGGGGGATAGACGTCGTTCCAGTCTTTTGGGACAGCGCGCCGCCACTGTGACTCGGGAGCAGTTTTACCGCAGATTTGAAAGCTGTTCGCTGCGAAGAGGGTCCATTGCGGTAGTAGTCAGTTTCGTTACTTGAGATCTCGTATCGGGACACAATTTATCCAACTGTCAGACAAGAAAAACCAAGGAGGAATCATTTTGCAAAGGTGTAAAACGTGTGGACGGGAATATACAGCCGTACAGACAATGACGTATTCGTCTTATGGGTACTGTTCGTGGGAATGTTTGATGAACAAAAAGACCAAGGGTCCTTCACAGAACAGACCCAATCGTAAGAGCGGTCAACGAAATTCCTACAATTCAAGGTCCAAGTGGGCTTCGAGTTAAACGACATAGTCCATCGTGCTTTCATCCTATAATTCAGAGGTTGCGGAGCAGGCGGAATTGATTTACCATGAGCCAAGAGGTAAAATTGGACTTGCTAGAGGGTGGCTCCTGCAACTTGCATAGAATACTGTGTGCGGTCAGCCCTGCAGCTAAATTCTTTAACTCTCCTTAACTCTATAAGAATCAGGTAATTTCGTGTGAGTGATCTGTCTCTAGGCAAGATTGTGGAGCAGCTTGACGCGGCTCATCGGGATTTGGCGCGTTTGGCTGTCAATCAGGCGCAAGGTTTTCCTTCGGCGCTAAGCGTTGCTGACATTCTTGAATTGCGTCCAGCGTTGTTTAAACCAAAGACTGCCGACTTTCTAAAGAGAATGCTGGAGGGAGCATCCAATGCCGACATCAGCAACCGTGCCGGCAGAGCCATGTATGCATGCATTGACCTCGCCATAGAACATCGAACGGCCTCTCTTGGGGACATGTTGACTTTTTACATGGAACACGGTCGTATGAACATCGGTGATGAAAAGATCCCGGCTCTGGAGATTATTCCCTGGCTACAGAAACAGGATGATTTTGAGAAACGGGAACTGATGCGTATCGATGGGACTATTTTCTTCAAGAAAATCATAAATCCAATACTCCTGGGGATGACTGAACTGACGGTCAGAACAGTGAAGGAGAAATTTGGTTATGACAGTTATTCTCATTATTGCGCTGAGAAGAAACAGACGTCATTTGATGAATGGGCAGACCTTTGCATAGAATTCCTCGATCGTACTGAGAAGTTATACAGATCAGAGATGGGAGTCTGGGTTGAAAACACCATGGGTCGGCCCTTCGTAGGCATTAATCGCTACCACGCTTTGAGACTCCTCAGGATCAATGGTTATGACACTTTTTTTGGCGCCGACGAATTCCAGCAGCCAGTAAAGACCACTTTGAGCCAACTCGGTTTTGAGTTGTTCGAAAATCCTGGCGTGATTTTTGAGTTAGGTGATTCACCCCTAAAAAATTTTGACGCCCAATGTGTGGGAATCGATATTCCTGGTGAAATTCATGTCATCATGAAGCCTGTAGGAGGTCTGCTTGATCTGGAAACCTTGCTTCACGAGACCGGCCATGCTGTTTTTTTGAGCAGCATCTCTCCAGATTTAGCTCTCGAATACAGGAGGTTTTACCGGTCCTCATCACTTGATGAAACTTTTGCGTTTTTGTTCATGGAACTGGCTGAGGATCCTTCCTGGCTGGTTCGAGTAGCGAACTTTAACATCAGGGATGCCGAGGCCCTTTCCAGAATATCACGCACAAAAAGGCTATGCCTCATTCGTCGTTACATCGGAAAATTTCTTGCTGAGAAAGAATATTTTGAGAAAGGCGACCTCAAGGATTCCAGTCTCTACTCTCGTCGGCTTGAGGAGGCTACCGGATTCGAACATGAGCCCGAGGGATATCTGGTTGACATGGAGTCGGATTTTTATTCCCTTGACTACGTAATGGCCTGGGCTGGCGCAGCAATCCTAAAAAAGACACTGCAGGGACTATTTGGAGTAGAATGGTACCTCGAGTCGGAAGCGGGAGAGTTTCTTCGCCAGATAGCGTCATCAGGACGAAAACCATCTCTAAACGAAGTGCTGCAAAAATTTTGCTCAACTGAATTGACTTTGCCACAATTCGACAATAATTAGTGTAAGTGATCAGCTGAAAGTCGCCTTGCCCCATAATCGGGCGACAAGCTTTGAATCGAAATCCCGTCAACCCGGGAAGACTGCGCATGCATGCCCAACATGCGGTCTTCCAGTCGTAGTGGTTGATGTTTCTGGACTGACTAATGGCTCTAACGTCTAAATCAGGCATTCCTGAAATCTCCGGTGATGGCGTATTCATGCGCAGGCTTTTCGAACATTTTGATGGTTTGGAGCTGGAAACCGGAGTTTATCTAGGGCCTTTGACGGTGGCTTACGAAACTTACGGGCATATCTCGCCGGCCAAAGACAATGTTGTCCTTGTGCTTCACGCCCTGTCTGGAGACGCCCATGCGGCTGGTCTTACTGAAAATGGCAGACCTGGCTGGTGGGATGAGATGATAGGTCCGGGTAAAGGAATTGATACGAACAAGTATTTCGTCGTCTGTTCAAATTGCCTTGGTGGCTGCAAAGGCACAACAGGTCCACCTAGCCATAACCCAGCGACAGGAAAACCTTACGGCAGATCTTTTCCCAGAATTACGATCAGTGACATGGTAAACGTTCAGGCTATGCTGATGGAGAGGCTTGGGGTCACCAGACTACACAGTGTTGTTGGAGGCTCCATGGGCGGGATGCAGGCTTTGGACTGGGCGACCCGATTCCCCGAAAAGGTTAAATCAGCAGTTGTGATCGCAGCGACATCAAGATTGTCTCCTCAGGGAATAGCTTTTGATTGGGTTGGAAGAAATGCCATATATTCAGACCCTGCGAGCGCTTGTGGAACTCCAGAGGTCAATTCTGATTCAGTCCGTATGGGACGCGGTCTTGCCGTGGCGCGAATGATCGGTCACATCACTTATCTGTCAGAACAGATAATGGAGCGCAAGTTCGGTCGCAAGCTCACATTGAAAGACATGGACGGTATAACCTACAGCCTTGGGGATAATGACCTAAGTTGTGGAGAATTCGAGGTTGAATCTTATCTTGAACACCAGGGTTCGAAGTTTATGGAGCGGTTTGATGAGGACTCGTACATAACCATAACCAAGGCAATTGACTATTTTGACCTTGAGGGACAGTATGGCGATCTTATCAGCGCATTCAAGTCCGTTGAAAGCAAGATGCTTATCCTGTCGTTTACATCGGACTGGCTGTATCCAACGTCAATGTCTCTGGCGATAGTCAGGGCTTTGCAGGCCTTGAAAAAAGATGTTTCATTCGTCGAACTGGACATGCCGTTCGGCCACGATTCATTCCTTATCCCAGCGGCCATGCCGAAATTGACTCGCATAATGAGGGGCTTTGTTGATGGCGTCAAACAAAGTGATTGAAATTAGAACGCCATTCCATGAATTCGAGGCGGGATTCAATGTAATTATTGACCTCATTACCCCTGGAACCAGAGTGCTGGACCTTGGCTGCGGCACAGGAACTCTACTTTCAAGGCTTCGTGATGAAAAGGATGTTGAGGGATGTGGAGTTGAACTGGATGAGGAAAAGGTTATCCGGTGCATTGAGAGGGGCATACGGGTGATGACCCTGGACCTTGATCAGGGATTGGAGGGTTTTCCGGATCTTAGTTATGAGTACGTCGTATTGAGCCGCACGTTGCAGCAATTGATGAATCCTGAAGCGCTTGTTAAAGAAATGCTCCGTGTAGGTTCAAAATCGATTATTACGTTCCCTAATTTTGGACACTGGACTTTGATGCTTGAGTACGTCTTGTCCGGGAAGACCCCAATTTCGGGCACTCACCCTCATCCATGGTATAACACGCCGGACATCCACAGACTAACCATAGAAGATTTCCGCACTTTTGTCAGGCAGATTGGGGCCAAGATAGAACATGAAATTTTCATACTCCATGACCTGCCGCGTAAAAAGATGTTCTGGCCAAATCGCCGCGCAGAATGGGGATGCTGCCTGATATCTGCTTATTAATGCTTATCTTTTTCCCACTTTTGTGACTCATGTCGTCTTGAGGCTGCTTCTTGCCGTTTGGTCTGAACTAACTTCATCAGTTTTGTCGGCCTATTTGTGATTAACAGTTCCGACGCTAAAATTATATGACAAAACCCAGACTGTCAAAAGACCTCTTGACCAACAGATTTAATTAGCTGTATGTTTAGTAGTTTGCTTGAATAGATAACCAAGCGGCTTTCAGAGGACCGCCAAATGATTACATTAGTTAAAGGCTTTCACGACATTTTACCTGACGAGAGCGCCAAGTGGTCCTTCGTCACGGAATCAGCCCGGAATGTCCTTAGAACTTACGGGTTCAGGGAAATCATTACCCCCATCATGGAGAAGACTGAACTGTTTGTGAGGGGTATTGGCCAGGTGACAGATATAGTAGAAAAGGAAATGTATACCTTTGAGGATACCGGAGGCGAATCGCTTAGTCTGCGTCCTGAAGCTACCGCAGGAATACTCAGGGCTGTCGTTGAACACTCTTTGCTTAGGAAAGAACCTATCCTGAAGCTTTTTACGATTGGGCCAATGTTCAGGAGAGAGCGCCCCTCAAAGGGTCGATTCAGGCAGTTTTTTCAATTGAATGCCGAGGTTCTCGGGGATGATGATCCGTTTACCGACTCAGAGACTATCGCCTGCGCCTGCTCTATCCTGGAATCGATTGGCGCCAGAGGTCTGGTTGTCGAGATCAACTCGGTTGGCTGCAAGAACTGCAGGGCAAAGTACCGCTCTGCGTTGGGCGTTTTCCTGGAACAACATAAAGATTCTCTTTGCGCCGATTGCCAGCGGCGAATGCTCACCAATCCATTGCGCTGCCTGGACTGCAAGGCTACTGATTGTGGTGAAATAATGGTTTCGGCTCCGCTTATAACGGATTACCTTGATGAACCGTGCCGTAATCACTTTGATGGAGTCAAAAGGGGACTGGATTTCTTGGGAATAAGGTACAGACTGGAACCCAGGATGGTGCGCGGCCTTGACTATTACTCCCGCACAGCTTTCGAAATCATAGATTCTGAACTGGGGCACACCAAGGCTGTAGGAGGGGGAGGCCGATACGATAGCCTTTTATCTGAGTTGGGAGGACCTGATGTCTCGGGGATCGGATTTGCAATCGGAGTTGAAAGGTTGCTCATGGGACTTCAGGACAACTCCCAAATGTTTGCCAGAAAATCTGACGTTTACGTTGCGGCTCTGGGTGAGCAATGCAGGGAAACCTGTTACAGGCTGGTCAATGACTTGCGTAAATCGGGCTTCAGTGTGGAGACAAAGTATTCAGCATCCAGCCTGAAATCGCACATGAAACAGGCAGATCGCGTTGGAGCGTCAAAAACCCTCATGATAGGTTCGGAGGAATTGACGAACAATACTGTCACGGTGAGGGACATGAATTCAAAAGAGCAATTCAGTATCGAAATGGCGAACATATTAAATTTTCTTCGAGGAGATTGAGTTTGAAACTAGACTCTATGGATGGCTGGGAGAGAAGCGACCTTTCTACGGACCTTTCGATTGACGATCTTGGTAAAGAAGTCTTGCTGATGGGCTGGGTTCTCAGACGAAGGGACCACGGTGGCGTTATATTTGTGGATTTACGTGACCGCAAAGGCATTGTGCAGGTCGTATTCAACCCGGAGTTCAATGAAATAGCCCATGAAAAAGCCCACGTTTTGAGGGCCGAATGGGTCATCGCGGTTAGAGGTGTAGTTTTCAGAAGACCTGTCGACAGTGAGAATCCTGATCTGGCCACAGGCTTGATTGAAATCTTTGTTAGGGAAATCAAGCTGCTGAACACATCCGAAGTCCCACCCTTCCCTCTTGACGACCCTTCACCGGTGAGCGACGCCATAAGGTACAAGTATAGATATCTCGACCTTAGGAGAATGGTTGGGCCGAGGCAGAATCTTCTCTTCAGAAACGGGCTAACCAAAACGATTCGGCAATTTCTTGATGGCGAAGACTTTCTCGATATTGAAACTCCTTTCCTCACTACCAGCACCCCGGAAGGCGCCCGCGATTACCTGGTGCCTAGCAGAGTGTCCACTGGCAATTTTTATGCGTTGCCTCAATCCCCACAGATATTCAAACAGTTGCTAATGGTAGCTGGGTTTGAGCGTTATTACCAGATAGTGCGATGTTTCAGGGACGAAGACCTGAGGGCTGACCGTCAACCGGAATTTACTCAGCTCGACATTGAGACTTCTTTTATTGATGAAGAACGACTGTTCGATATCATCGAACGGATGATGGCTCTTATTTTTAGGAATCTTCTCAGGACAGACATTTCGACTCCGTTCGAACGCTTGCCATATTCCGAAGCAATGCGCAGGTTTGGATTGGATAAACCTGATTTACGTTTCGGGATGGAACTGGTTGAACTGTCAGACATTCTGTTGAACTCGGAATTCGCTGTTTTCAGAAAGCCTGTTGAAACAGGGGGGATAGTCAAGGCAATCAGGGTAGAAAATGGTGACCGGCTATCTCGTAAGGATCTGGACGACCTCAGAGACTTTGCCGCCATTTATGGGGGCAAGGGAGTTGCCTATGCGCGTATAAAGGAAGGTCTGGAATGGCAATCACCCATAGCAAAATTCCTTTCCGGGAAAGAACGGGCCAGTATAGTCGAACGGACCGGAGCTAAAGTAGGTGATGTAATACTTTTCGGCGCTGACACACAAAAGATCGTGAATGATGTTCTTGGCAATTTGAGAAACTTTCTGGCCGAAAAGTTGGGCGAAATACCCAAGGGTGAATTCAAATTTTTGTGGGTTACTGAATTTCCAATGTTCGAATATGATGAGGATGAAAAGCGATTCAAAGCCATGCATCATCCTTTCACTTCACCGGTGATAACGGATCTATCTCTTTTGGAAACCGATCCCGCTAAAGTCAGGGCTCGGGCCTACGATTTAGTCCTGAACGGCTCTGAAATTGGTGGAGGAAGTATGAGAATCTATCGCTCGGATGTCCAGAAACTTGTTTTCTCTGCTCTGGGAATAGACAATGCTCAGGCCGAAGAAAAGTTCGGGTTCCTGCTTGACGCCCTAAAATTCGGGGCTCCGCCGCATGGTGGAATAGCATTTGGAATTGACAGAATGGCGGCTATATTAACAGGGTCAGAGAGCATCAGGGATGTAATAGCCTTTCCCAAAACCCAGAAGGCGGTTTGTCCCCTCACAGGCGCTCCAGGTCCGGTTTCGCCCGTTCAGCTAAAGGAATTGGGCCTGAAGACCGTTGCAAGTAAATAAAAGTTTAGCAGGGATCAGACT
Organism: uncultured Desulfomonile sp.; assembly: GCA_964542775.1. GTDB lineage: Bacteria > Desulfobacterota > Desulfomonilia > Desulfomonilales > Desulfomonilaceae > CAITZA01. Next base: position 6,060 of record CAZIVV010000298.1, on the reverse strand, counting down.
ATTTTCGGGAACCCGTGTGGCCGGAAGACTCAGCTCTCCTCCATAGTTTTAAGACGGAAGGTCTGAACCTCTATTTAGTTAACGGAAACTTTATAAAGGAGATTGAGGATGGCTACTTGGGACCCTAAAAGGGGAGTTCTTTATCACGAGTTTAACAAATTTAGTAAGGGAAGATCTTTGCGCGAGGTTGATAATCCCAATCTTTTGAGGGATATCTTTCCATACACGGAAGTTCCCAAAGTTGATTTCGACTTTGCCATAGTCCCTATAATGCCCGCGCGCAACTTCCTGATGACAGACACGACATTTCGTGACGGTCAGCAGGCAAGACCCCCATTCTCAGTTGAACAGATATCGAAATTATTCGACTTTCTGCACAAGCTTTCAGGACCGCGCGGAATGATTCGCCAATCGGAATTTTTCCTCTATACCAAAAAAGACAGAGAAGCTGTGGAGGTCTGCAGAAGCAAAGGATACCAGTATCCCCAGATCACCGGTTGGATTCGCGCTCAAAAAAAGGACCTATCGGCAGTCAGAGCTTTGGGATTACCCGAGACGGGCATACTGACATCTGTTTCCGACTATCATATTTTCTTGAAAATGGGGCTCGACAGAAAAAAGGCCATGGAAAAATACCTTGATATGGTCAGAGCCACCCTTGAGAAAGGAATCATCCCCAGGTGCCATTTCGAAGACATCACCAGGGCCGACATTTTTGGTTTCTGTGTTCCACTGGCTCAGAAAATCATGGAGATAAGAGAGGAAGCCGGTGTTGACATAAAGATCCGTCTTTGTGACACCATGGGGTTTGCAGTTAACTACCCCGGGGCAGCCCTTCCTAGAAGTGTTCCCAAGTTGGTCAGAGCAATGATTGATGACGCCAACGTCCCTGAAGACCTGCTGGAGTGGCATGGACACAATGATTTCCATAAGGGTCTCGTGAACGCTGTGACTGCGTGGCTTTACGGATGCACCGGAGTCAATGGAACCCTTCTGGGAATCGGAGAGAGAACAGGAAATACTCCACTGGAAGCCCTAATGATAGAATACATATCATTGAGAGGACAGACTGACGGTATGGATACTCGGGCAATAACGGACATGGCTGAATATTTTGAACGAGAACTCGGTCACAAGATTCCGGACAATTACCCGTTTATAGGAAAAGCGTTCAATGCGACAAGCGCGGGTGTTCATGCAGACGGAGTGCTCAAAAATGAGGAAATTTACAACATTTTTGATACTACCCTGCTTCTTGGTCGTCCTCCTATCGTAAACATTACTGATAAATCAGGACTTGCCGGAATAGCTCACTGGATCAACACACAACTTGACATAGCCAAAGATGACAGAATTGACAAAAGTCATCCGGCTATTTCAAGGATCTATGACATTGTCAACACACAGTATGACAATGGTCGAGTAACATCAATGTCTGACAAGGAAATGATGGCCCTTGTCAAGAAACACCTTCCAGAACTCTTCATTTCCGACTGGGACAGGATGAAGCTGATAGCCAGGGAGATGGCCTACAAAATTGTCGAACAGTTTCTTGGTTCAACCCAGATGCTCTCTGCCTCAGTGCCTACTATGGAATCGGCGATGCAGGGATTCCTTCAGTCATACCCCTTCATTCAGTATTGCTATGTAGTCAACCTGGAAGGAAAGAAAATCACCGCCAACATCACGGACATCACTGATAAATCAAAATACATCGAATTCAAGGAGAATGAGGATTTCAGTGACAGGGCCTGGTTCATCAAGCCGGTGAAGGATGGAAAGCTGCACGTTCAGGGACCATTCACATCCAGAATCACAGGAGCTCTGTGTATCACGGTCTCTGGTCCGGTCAGAGACAAAAAACACAAGATGGTTGGGATATTTGGAGCTGACATAAGACTGGAAGAATTACTCAAGGTAGAACACGAACTGATGGAAGAGTATGGCGTCGAATTTACAGAAAATGACATTCGCAAACTGACCAAAAAGTATCGGGAAACATCAGGAAACTTTCAGTAGTCTCTAACGCATGAGGGCGGACATTCTGGTCCGCTCTCCCCGTAAACCACCCGTTTAAGTCTGCGAAAAAACAATGTCGAGCGAACCCGTATCATCTGCTTCTCAGAACTTGAGCTTCCTCGACTATCACATCGTAGGCATTGTCAACAAGCTTACCCTCAGAATCTAACAAGCCGGACAACAAGTCTCGGCGACTTAGTTCGTTCAGAGCGAATCCCAAGGCAAGTTTATCTAATGACCACTTCCTGAGTCGACTCTGCGAACCACTCAAGAGAAATTCTATAAGCTCGTCAAATTCAGTCAGTCCGGATACATTCATGCATTCCAGTTCTACTTCTGTATGTATTACGCGAAGCGCTCCCAACTCGTAAAACACTCTGTCAATCGCCAACTCGGCCAGGGCCGAAGCGGAGGAGCGATTGACGATATTTCGCACCGTTCGCAATGTCCTTCTTTTTTGAATCAAAACGAGACCCATAGATTTCATAAATACGTGAGGGTCGGTATGGAAAGTGACTTTACGAGGTATTGAAAGTCCAAGCCCCCGGATGAGGTCTACCAGTCCAGCCGCTGAACCGCAATCGAATCTGCTTTCATGTTCCTGCCTTTGCAAAGCCCCCGATGAAACCACTACTGCAGGACCTTTCAACGTTATGAACTCATCCGACTCCTTTGAGCGGACTCTGAGTCCCCATTTTAGTTTGCTTAACTCGTGATTCAGGGTGTCATAATAGCTATCGACTATTTCCAGCGGTTCCTGCAATGCCTCGACCATCCAATCTCTGCACTTTTCCTGAATGCAGGATTCTATCCAGCCGTGACTTGAATCGCCAGTCAGCAAAAACTTTATTTCTGTTTCAATATTCGCCATCTACTTTCCACATTTTTTGTCCAATTTTCGACGGTCGTCATGAAGTCTTTTTGGGTGTTCTGTTAGACCAGAATGCGCCGCCTCGTGGTCGAGCAGAGCACGTTTAATCTTTAGGCCCGATGAATAACCACCAATGGATCCATCGATCCTGATGACCCTGTGACAGGGGATTATGATTGGAACCGGGTTCCTGGAATTCGCATTCCCAACGGCTCTTGCGGCGCCAGAGTGACCAATTGCGATTGCTATGGCTCCGTAAGACCTGGTCTCACCATAGGGGACTTCACTGAGGGCCTTCCAGACCTTGTGGTTGAAGACACTTGTATCTTTCAGATCCAGGGGAATGCTAAACTCCCGTAGTTTACCCCCAAAGTACAGGTCAAGCTGCTTGAAGATTTCCTCCATTCGTGGAGCCAGAGATTGGTCATGTTTTTCCTCGGAATTGTCTCTGAAAGTCAGAGATTGAAGTCCCCTGTCAGACATGCGCAATTCGAGGTTTAGTCCCAGTAGCGAAGAAAAATAATAGCAAACACCCATTGTTACCAATCCTTCAAATTCTCCGGGGCAAGAAAGAACCGTGAACTTTCGGATTCTATACCAGAAAATGGCGGGTTAGCGTGAGATTCTACAAACTCAAATTCTGATATATTCTAAAAAATATAGGACAAGAAGACATTTTGCGCAATTCAGGCTTCCACTTGGAAACATAAAAGTGTAGTATAGATGAATCGCCAACGGGCGAGTTATGTCAGCGGAGGCGGTAGAGCTCTGGTGGGCTCCGCGGTCTTCAAAACCGTAAGCAGGGCGCTAACACCGTTCTGGGTGGGTTCGATTCCCATGCGCCTCCGCCAATCATTCCAGATAGTCGCTAACAATGGTGGCGCAACAGTCCCAGACGGCTAACAAGAGTTTAGTTAATTAGTCAATTGCCAGATAGATACACGTTGAAAATATTCCAGGTCAATTTCTTTCCAACCAGACTTGTTTGGTCAAGTTTATCCACGTATTTTCCTCAAGTGTCATGACAAGGCCCAGATGAGAGTATTCACCGCAGATTTTTTGTGTTCGGCCGACCAGCAAAGAGATTACCCGTCGAGTGACAAGCCTGAAGTAGCTTTTGCAGGACGATCCAATGTAGGGAAGTCCTCGATGATTAATGCTCTTTTGGGCCGAAAGAATCTGGTGCGCACATCGAAGACGCCAGGCTTGACACGTAAAATTAACTTTTTTCTCATCAATGACGTACTTGTATTTGTTGATTTGCCTGGATACGGATATGCTGCCGTCCCTTTGGAGATGCGAAAAAAATGGGGCCCCATGGTAGAAACTTACCTGTTGGGTCGCAACCAACTAGCGGGGGTAGTTGTCATATTGGACTCAAGGAGAGAGCCCACCGATTTTGACAGGACGCTGATTGATTTTCTGAAAACTAACAGTGTTCCGTTTGTAATTGCTCTTTCAAAAATTGACAAACTTAACAACGCCCAATCTGCCGCGCAGGTCAGGGCTGTTAGATCTATTTTTGGCGATGGGTTTCCAGTTGTCGCTTTTTCTGCCACAACAGGGGCAGGAAAAAATGAATTGTGGAAAGCTGTGAGATACCTTATAGAATGTCAAAAAGAAGGACGAAATCCGATACCGGCAAACAACTGAACGTGTCCCCCTCTATCATGTTTAACAACTTGAATTTGACGAAATGAAAAAAAGAAAAAGAATTCGTTTATGGTAAAAAAAATGCTTATAAACTCCAGCCACGTTGAAGAGTGTCGTGTGGCTGTAGTGGTTGATGGAACCCTTGATGCCCTGGATGTTCAGGTTAATACCCGGGAAGCGACCTTAGGGAATATTTACAAGGGTGTTATTAGCAGAATAGAGCCTTCTCTTCAGGCGGTATTCGTGGACTATGGCAATTCCCGAAATGGCTTCCTGTCAATCAATGACGTGCATTCCTCTTATTTTCCTGAATCGTTTGAAACAGCCAGAAAAAAACCAAGAATACAGGATGTATTCAAAAAAGACGATGATGTGATAGTTCAGGTGATCAAAGAGGAGCGGCACACAAAAGGGGCCGGCCTTACAACCAACATTTCATTGGCGGGTCGATATCTTGTCCTGATGCCCGGAACTGACTTGTGCGGAGTTTCGAGAAAAATAGAGGACGAGACTGAGCGCAAGAAACTCAAGGACATCCTAAAACAACTTACTCCACCCGAAAACATGGGTTTCATAATCCGAACAGCGGGTATGGGTAGAACCAAGACCGAACTATCCCGGGACCTGGCATATCTGCTGAAACTGTGGAATACGATTGAAAAAAATGTTGTTAACCTGTCAGCTCCAGCTATGCTTTACAAAGAGCCTGATCTTGTGGTCAGGTCTATCAGGGAACATTTTGAGTCTGACATCAATGAGATTCTGGTTGATGACAAGGAAGTTTACAAGAGAGCCAGAGAATTTTTCAGACAGGTTATGCCCAAGTATGAGGGACTGGTAAAGCTCTACCAGGAAAAAAGGCCCTTATTCAACAAATACCAGTTGGAAGAACAGATTGAACTGGTCTACCAGCGTAAAATAAAGCTGAAGTCAGGTGGTTACATCCTCATAGAGCCAACAGAGGCCATGGTCACCATAGATGTTAACTCGGGAAGCGCCACCAAGGAAAAGGGAATAGAAGACACTGCCTATTGCGTGAACATGGAGGCGGGCCCAGAAATTGCCAGACAGCTCAGATTGCGAGACTTGGGAGGAATCATAGTCATAGATTTCATTGACATGAACTCCAAGAAGCATCTGCAGGACGTGGAAAAACAGTTAAAAAATGCTCTTAAGACTGACCGCGCCAAGACAAAGGTTCTTAAAATATCCAGTCTGGGGGTCCTTGAATTATCCCGTCAGAGAATAAAATCTTCTCTCGGAGAAGGTGAATATCACGAATGTCCCCTGTGTTCAGGACGAGGAAGAGTCCGGTCTACAGAAACTACTGCGTTGTCTGTTTACCGGAGAATTAAGTCGGCCCTTGTAAAGGGTGATGTTGTTCACGTTCGCGCTACTGCTCCTCCCAAGGTTTCAGAATACCTCCTGAATAATATGCGCTCGCAGCTTGTGGATCTTGAATCAACTTTCGGGGCAAGAGTTAGCGTGAAAGCCACTCATTCGGCCCTAGACTCTGA
>CAZIVV010000297.1:0-1815 GCA_964542775.1 uncultured Desulfomonile sp. | reverse complement strand
ACTTGCTCCATCTGATCAGGGGGCGCTTGCATGTGCCAGTTTGATAAAAAAACGGCTCCCGTGTCCTTCGTCTGATTCAACCCATACATGACCATCCATCAAGTTACATGATTTTTTGACTATCGCCAGACCTATGCCTGTTCCCGGATAATCTTCCTGACTGTGGAGACGTTGAAACATGTTGAATATTTTCTGATGATACGCTGGAGTGATTCCGATACCGTTGTCGCTCACTTCGATAACCACATGTCCATCCGTAACTATCGAACTGATTTCAATCCTTGGGATTTTCCCAGTGGAACTGTATGTAAGGGCGTTCTCCAGCAGATTGGTAAAAATCTGTTCCAGAAGCGTCAGATCACCATGAACCGGGGGCATGTCTTCTGGAATAACAAGCTCAGCGCCCGATTCGATTATACGTTCGGACAGTGTTTTTACAGCCCGTTCAATGGCCTGAAGTGGATTTATGGCATGGAGCCTTATGACTCGACGGCCGAGCCGTGAGTAGCGAAGCAGGTCATCAATGAGTCTGTCCATCTGCTCGCTGGCTTCCACTATATTGGCAAAATATCGTTGGCCTTCTTCATTGAGATGATCCCTGTGCCTGCGCGCAATTATTTCAGCAAACCCACTGATGGCCCTCAAAGGCGCCCTAAGATCGTGGGACACTGAATAGGAAAAAGATTCCAGGTCAGTGTTTGCCTGTTCAAGTTCGGCAGTGCGATCCCTCACTCTCTGTTCAAGGGACTCGTTAAGTTTAATGATCAACTCTTCCGCTTCCTTGCGTTCCGTGTTGTCCTGAATAACCCCTAGTATGTAAAGTTCGCCTCCAATGTCAATAAATTCACCGGACACACTGCACCTTCGTCTTTGACCGGTTTTGGACCTGAAATCAGCATCATAATCGATAACTCTGCCTTTATTTGGTAATTCGGCGACATAGCGTTCACGGTCGAAAGGATTCGCCCAGAGACCCAGTTCGATCGATGTATGCCCGATGCATTCTTCCCGGCTGTAACCACTGAGAATGGTAAATGTGCGATTGACATCTACGAGCGTTCCATCCACCACTGAGGTGATGGTCATAGCGTCAGGTGAGTTTTCAAAAGCTTTCGAAAATTTTTCTTCACTTTCTTTGAGAGCCGTTTCAGACTTTTTTTGGGCAGTGATGTCATAAGCGGTCCCCTGGATTCCAGAGATTAATCCCTGTTCATCGGTCACAATCTTGGCGTTGAAGACAAGATCGACCTCTTTCCCCCACTTATTGACACAAGTGGTTTCGAATCCTTTAACCATCCTGTCATTCACGAGTTTGTCAAACATTGACACGAACCGGCTGCCAGCCTGGGGATCCTGAAATTCCGAGAAAGTCCTTCCCAGCATTTCATCCGAAGTATAACCGAGAACTCCTTCCCAAGCCCGATTCAGATACAGGTAGCGACCTTCGGGATCGCATTTCCAGATGAGATCCTGGGAAGTTTCCACAAGGTCCTGGTAAAGCGCCTCGGATTTTATTAAATCTCGCTCGGCGATCCGCTTTTCTTCGAGGGTTCTGGCCGACACGATGCCAAAAGCAAGGTTATCGGCCACCTTCATGAGTAAAGCAACTTCATCCTGGTCAAAGGCGTCCTCATGCCCGGAGTAAATGTTAAGCGCCCCAACAGTTGTTCCATACACGGTCAGAGGCAGGGCAATAGAAGATGCATATCCATATTGTGAGGCGTTTTCACACCAGGGGGCATACTCAGGACATGTCCTGATATGTCTCATGATTGATGCTTTGCCTGTTCTTATCGCCGTGCCGGTGGGGCCACG
>CAZIVV010000296.1:0-8967 GCA_964542775.1 uncultured Desulfomonile sp. | reverse complement strand
GGTTATTCCTCCACTACCTCCCCATGAACTGTCGGAAGAATCAATGATTTTAGTCCATTGACCGTTCCGCAGGGGTAAACGGATCTCCTGAGGAGATGTGTTAAAATTGAATATTATGCTAATTTCCTTAAGGTCTGATTTGTAGTTCACCAGGAGAAAGAAATTTTTTTCACTGTATTTCACGGCATGTCTGTCGAAATGCTTAACGTGGCTGATGCTTGACGTTTTTCTGTATCTTATAAGAGTCTTGTAAAACTCAAGTAACTGACTGTGCGGTAGTGCTTTTGCAAGATTCAGTTCAAGTTTTGCATTGAGAAAGGTCGTCTCGTCCTGTGGATCCAGCTGATCCACTCGTCCCCACAAGGCTGAAAGATCTTCATGACGACCATGACGGACAGCCTGTATAAGGTCCTTATCAGAGTAACTGACAAAATAAGGAAACCCGGCAGGTTCTCCATATTCTTCACCCATGAAAATCAGCGGGATAGAAGGTGAAAGAAGTGTGAGTCCGGCGGCTAGCTTTAATGTTTCAAATGAAACATTAGCCGAGAGTCGGTCTCCCAAGGGTCGATTTCCTACCTGATCATGATTTTGACAGAAAACTACAAATTTATTCAAGGCAATGCCGCATGACGAATTGCCATGACTCCTCTGTCTATAACCAGAGAACTGTCCCGAGAAGACAAAACCGTCCTGAATGGCAGTGGCTAGTTGTCTCAGACCCCCAAAATCCCTGTAGTAACCCTTTTTTTCTGCAGTTATGAGGGCGTGGAGGCAGTGATGAAAGTCATCATTCCATTGAGCGTCTAACCCGTGTCCGCCGAGTTCCTGAGATGTTATTACTTTTGAGTCATTCAGATCACTTTCAGCAAATGCCCAAACCTTCCTGTCAAGTAGTTGGGCCAGGTAGTGGATCTCATCGGCCAGATCTTTCAGAATGTGACTGGCCGAAAAATCATAAATGGAGTGGATCGCATCCAGTCGAAGGGCATCTATGTGAAATTCCGTTATCCATGTACGGGCATTTTCAATGATGAATCTACGAACCTCATCGCTCAAAGGCCCGTCAAAGTTTACTGCAGGCCCCCAGGCTGTCTTGTACCTGTCTGTAAAATAAGGCCCAAAATTGGCAGTGTAATTTCCTTCAGGTCCGAGGTGATTGTAAACCACATCCATAATGACGGCCAAGCCCTTGTTGTGGCAAGCGTCTACAAGTCTTTTTAAACCGGACGGACCACCATAGGAGTTCTGGACTGCAAAAGGGTAAACACCATCGTAGCCCCAATTCCTCACCCCTGAAAACTGGGCCACGGGCATCAATTCAATCGCAGTTACTCCCAAATCAACGATGTGATTCAGGTCCTTTATCACTCCTCCAAATGTTCCTTCGGTCGAGAAGGTTCCCACGTGAAGTTCATAAATCACAAAATCGTCCAGACACAGGCCTCTCCATGAATCGTCAGTCCATTCAAAACACTGATCGACTACTTCCGAAGCAGCGTGTACGCCGTCGGGCTGATATCTTGACGCTGGGTCAGGTAGCTCAACACTGTCATTCAACCTATAAAAATAGCGGCTTCCTACTGGAGCATTTTCCACAATGCCTGTGTGATAACCCTTTCCAACTCGGGTGAGTCTGACATAGCGGTCAATAGGTTTAATAAAATGAACATCAACCATGTAAGCCGAGGGAGCCCACACCAGGAAGCTGCTACGGTTTCCACCAATTGGATGAGCGCCGAGTCTCAGGTTGATCTCATTTCTCATGGCCTTGCCTCCAATCGATTAAAAATAATCTGGTTATTCAGGCCTCAAGGTGTCATGTCAAAACGGCAGGTTCGTTGCGGTAGCTTGTTATAAAATCGGGCAGATCCTCCTTAACTGTTTGCTTCAAGTAGCTGGGCAGCCGCCCAAATCGCCGGCCGAGTCTCAACTTCATTGGAACTAATTGAGGGTAGCTTTTTCAATTTCCTCAAGTTGAGTCTGCAGTTCCTCCCAGCGCTGTTCAAGAGTTTTCAACTCGCGAGTGACTATTGGCTCCTCTTCAAGAATAGATTTCATCAACTCCTTGTTCTCATAGTTGCTCGGTTCTGACAGAAAAGACTGTATTTCTCGTGATCTTTGCTCCTTGAGTGAGAGCTTTTCCTCTATTTTTGACAATTCCTTTCGGACAGGCTCCTGTTTCCTGAAAAGAATTATCCTGTTCTGAGCTTCCCGCCTCTTCCTCTCTTTTTTTGACTCCTTGTCGTCCAGTTTAGCATTGTCTTTGTCGTTGTTTTGTGGCGTGACAGCAATAGGAGGCGCTTCGGCCTGAACCTGTTCGTCCTCTATGAGCTTCTTCTTGTAGAGATAGTCCTCATAATTGCCGATGAAATATTCCTGCGTTCCTTTTTCTATTTCCAAAATTCCAGTACAGATGGCATTCATGAGACGTCGATCGTGGGTTATCAGAATCAGTGTGCCGTCATATTTCTTGAGTCCCTCCTCAAGGATTTCACAGGATGGGATATCAAGGTGGTTTGTTGGCTCGTCCATCAACAGAAGGTTAGGTGGAGAAAGCAGGATTTTTGTAAGGGCAAGCCGGCTTTTTTCTCCTCCAGATAGCACTTTAACCTTCTTGAAAACATCGTCTCCGGAAAAAAGAAAGGCCCCGAGCAGGTTCCTCACCTCTTGCTCGGTGACAGAAGAGCATGTTGAATAAGCCTCCTCAAGCACCGTCAGTTCGGAATTTAGCATTTCTGACTGATGTTGAGCAAAATACCCCGGTTTAACGTTGTGGCCATATTTGACTACGCCAGAGTCGTAGGGAACCATTCCGGCTATGATTTTCATTAGGGTGGACTTACCTGCGCCGTTTGGTCCAACCAGGCATACGCGTTCGCCCCTGTCTACTGAAAAGTCAAATCCCTCATAAACAATGTTTGAGTCATATCTCTTGGAAAGACCATTTATTTGCAGAGTTCTTTTTCCGGACGCAGGCGATGCCGGGAAAGAAAATTTGAGGGTTCGCTGACGTGTCGGCAGTTCTACTCTTTCCATTTTATCCAGCATTTTGAGACGGCTCTGCGCTCTACTGGCTGTCCTGGCCTTTACACGATTCTGACTTACAAATTTTTCTATCCTTTTGATCTTCTCCTGCTGGTTCTTGTAGGCAGACACCAGTATCTGTTCCTGAGTCTGTTTGTTGGACTCAAAATCGTCATAATTGCCCGAATACGTGGTCACTTTTCCGTTAGTCACTTCAATGACTCTAGTCACAAGTTTGTTCAGAAATGCGCGGTCGTGGCTGACGAGAACAAGGGCGCCCTTAAAACCGGAGAGATACTCCTCAACCCACAACAGGCTCTCCAGATCAAGGTGGTTGGTTGGCTCGTCAAGCAAAAGCGCGTCCGGTTCAGATAGCAAAATTTTTGCGAGAGCCACTCTCATGCGCCATCCACCAGAAAATTCGCTCCATCGCTTTCTGGCGTCCTCGGGTTTGAATCCAAGACCCTGTAATGTCTTTAAAGCTCGAGCCTCCAGAGTGTAGCCGTTGTAACGCTCAAACTCGTGCAACAAAGCCCCATGCTCTTCCAATAAAGTGTCTGCTTGAGAACTGTTTTCAGATAACCGGGACATTTCGGCTTCAAGCTGTTTCAGTCTGGCGCGTATTTGACGTAAGTCCTCAGATACATTCATTATTTCGTCGATGATCGGGCCATCATTCCCGTGAATCAACTCCTGATGTAGAACGCCAACCCTGATCTTTTTTTCGATTGACACATCACCCGTGTCTGGAGAAATCACGCCTTCCATCATTCCGAGAAGCGTAGATTTGCCGGCCCCGTTCGGGCCAACTATTCCGATCCTGTCGCCCCTGTGAACACTAAGGCTTACCTGCTCAAATAATGGTTTGCCATTAAAATATTTGGCTATGTTATTCAGAAAAAACAAATTTCCACTCCGGCCCCTTTTGATAAATGTATGGGTAGAATTGACAGCCGTCATCAGCCACATGAATTTAAACGCCTGATCACCCGTTGAACCAGACCCGAACAATTTTCCATTATAACCCAACTTGTTTTAGATGACCACCGTGTCCATCTGTAGAAGATGGAGCAGAGCGCGCGTCAAAAAGTGATCAAACTCGTAGGGAAAGCCATCGGGGATTTTGATCTTATAAACGCCAACGACCGCATTCTTGTAGCATTATCAGGAGGGAAAGATTCCTGGTCCCTGTTGCTGGCCTTGAAAGAATTACAAAACAAAGCGCCAGTAAAATTTGAAATTGGCGTTGTGACAATTCATCCAGGCCACAGGGTATTTGATCCCGAGCCACTGATTCAAAGGCTGACCGTTGATCATATCACTCACGAAGTTCTTTACAAAAACCTGACTGATATCGTCAATGATAACCTGACACCTGGAACAAACCCGTGTTCCTTTTGCTCCAGACTCAGAAGAGGTATACTTTATTCCCATGCAGCGCAAAATAATTGGAACAAAATAGCGCTCGGTCATCATGCCGACGATTTTATTGAGACTTTAATGCTCAACATTATATTTAACGGCTCCATAAAAGGGATGTCGCCTAAACTTGAAGCAGATGACAAGAGGAACATCGTTATAAGACCTCTGGTATACGTCAATGAGCGCCAGACCAAGGCGTTTGCGATCGAAAATAAGGTTCCACTGCTGGATTGTTCGTGTCCCTTCGAGGGAGGGAGCAACCACAGACGGAAGTGGGTGAAGAATTTAATTTCACAAATAGAACAGGATGCGCCGAACGTAAAATCAAGTATGTTGTCCGCTATGGGGAGGATACATGCGAGGCACCTGTTACAGACAGGAGTTGTCAGTGGGGACCGAAAGGCTGATTGAACGGGAAAGAACATGTTCACAGGAATAATCGAAGCTCGTGGCTCTATAGTGTCAATAGAGCCGGCAAACAGGTTTGAACGAATCACTATCAGATCCGGAATGGATTTGTCTGATGTAAAACTCGGGGATTCAATAGCGGTTGACGGTGTCTGTCTGACCGTCACAGCCCTGAAACTTTCCGCAAACATTTTCTGCGCAGATGTGTCTCCTGAATCCATGAGGGTGACGACGCTTGGATCCCTGAGATCAGGAGCCGAGGTAAACCTCGAAAAAGCGCTGACGCTGAATTCGCGGTTGGGTGGTCACCTGGTGGCTGGACATGTCGATTGCGTTGGCTCGATGATGGAAAACAGGTCAGTAGGACAAGGTAACCTTCTGGGTTTTCAGGTCCAATCCTGCAAATACGTTGTGGAGAAGGGAAGTGTAGCTATTAATGGAGTCAGTCTGACGGTTAACAAAGTTGATGGAAATAGATTCTGGGTCATGATCATACCGCACACGGCGAGTCTGACCGGATTGACGCAAAAAAACATCAATGATAAAGTAAATGTTGAATATGATATCGTAGGGAAGTATATTGAAAAATTCGTGTCACCCTGGTCCAGTAGCGGCGGGGTAACAGAGAAAACATTGAGAGATTATGGATTTATGTAAGGAGGATGCCTGAAATGGGCGTGCTTGTAGGGGTTGAAGAAGCCATCGAAGAGATAAAACAGGGCCGCATGGTCATTCTCGTTGATGACGAAGACAGGGAAAATGAGGGTGATTTGACAATGGCTGCCGAGAAAGTCACGCCGGAAGCCGTTAATTTTATGACCAAATTCGGCCGTGGATTACTTTGTTTGTCTATGACAAGAGACAAAATAGAGTCATTAGACTTGCCAATGATGGTTGCGGATAACAAGTCTCCTTATGGCACTGCATTCACGGTCTCAATCGAGGCGGCTCGGGGAGTAACAACCGGAATTTCCGCGTACGACCGGGCAGTGACTATACTTACCGCCATTGATGACAATGCAGGTCCACAAGACATAATTTCACCAGGTCACGTGTTTCCGTTGCGAGCAAAAAAAGGTGGAGTTCTGGTAAGAGCCGGTCAAACTGAGGGCAGTATGGATCTGGCGAGGCTTGCCGGCCTCAAACCCGCTGGAGTCATCTGCGAAGTGCTCAATGATGATGGAACCATGGCGCGGCTTCCGGATCTGATGATCATGGCAGAGCAACACGGGCTCAAGATATGCACCGTCAAGGATATTATAGAATACCGTATGCATCATGAAAAACTTGTAAGACGTGGCGCTGAAACTGTATTACCTACAGACTTCGGTGGCGATTTCCGTTTGATAGTCTATGAGAACGATGTGGACAGTCACAATCATGTGGCTCTGGTAAAAGGCGAGATAAATCCTGATGAGCCGTGTCTTGTGCGTGTTCATTCAGAATGTTTGACAGGAGATGTCTTCGGGTCCAGACGTTGCGACTGCGGCAATCAGCTTGAGAAGGCCATGGCAATGGTGGAACAGGCTGGAAAGGGAGTCATCCTTTACATGCAGCAGGAAGGTCGTGGCATTGGTCTTCTCAACAAGATCAAGGCATACGCGCTCCAGGACCAGGGTTGCGATACGGTCGAGGCCAATCTGCGGCTAGGATTCAAACCAGACCTCAGAGACTATGGGATAGGGGCGCAAATGCTCCACGATCTTGGAGTCAGAAAAATGCGCCTGATGACTAACAATCCGACAAAGATCGTAGGTCTGCAGGGGTACGGCCTTGAGGTTGTTGAACAGGTCCCAATAGTTATTGAGCCTTGCGAGACCAACATGAAGTATATGCAGACTAAAAAGGACAAAATGGGCCATCTATATGAGCTAAACTGCACCATGTAAACTGAAGAGGGCGCCACCAGGATACGGCGCCCTTTTCTCTCACCTGGCTTTCCAGTCACCAAAACAATTCGGAGTTGTCATGATCAAAAGGATAGAAGGCGCTTTTGACGCTTCAGGAACCAAGGCTGCCATTGTTGCCAGCAGATACAACGATTTTGTAGTGGGCCGTCTCATAGAAGGCGCCATAGATACCCTTGTGAGGCATGGCGCCGACGAAAACAATATAACAGTAATCAGGGTCCCTGGCGCTTTCGAAATACCACAGGCCGTCGCCGCTACCGTGAACTCAAACAAATTCAACATGGTCATAGCGCTGGGCGCAGTCATCAGAGGCTCAACGCCACATTTCGATTTCATAGCTTCTGAGGTGGCCAAGGGGGTAGCTCAAACCGCGATATCCGCTTCCATCCCGGTTAGTTTTGGTGTCCTGACAACAGACTCAATTGAACAGGCTATCGAAAGAGCTGGCTCAAAGGCCGGAAACAAGGGGTCTGAGGCGGCGATGTCAGCCATAGAAATGGCTAATGTCCTCAAGCTGATCTGATCAGCGCTGCAATCTGAGTCCGAGCAAATCAAAAAAGAGTAAAAACATTGCCATCCCGACGCAAAACCCGCGAATTCGTATTACAGGTGCTCTTTGCTGCCGACGCCAGGAATCAGGATCCCGTAGATGTTCTTGATTTTCTTGAGAGACACTTTGGTCAGGAACCGGAAGAGTCTCTGAAAATGGACCGGATTCTCGGGGAGTTTGCCCGGGCTCTTGTCGAAGCTGTTGCCAGAGACAAAAAGCTCATTGACGCTATAATTGAAAAATATTCCACCAACTGGAAGTTGTACAGGATCAGCCTCGTGGACAGGAATGTTCTCAGAATGGCCATTGCAGAGATGACATCGTTACCTGATTCGCCGGGGCCGGTGGTTCTCAACGAAGCCATAGAGATCGGAAAAAAATATGGAGCCGAAAACTCGGGTTCTTTTATTAACGGAATCCTGGATAAAGTCCAATCTGTGGGACTCCATGCAGATTCAGCCGTAAAACTTGACAAGATTCTAGAAGAACTTGACGAAAAATATACAAAGGTTTAAAATTATGGTGTAATAAATTTCAACCACTGAGTTGAACCAACATGAAAACCATAATTGGCTATTTCCATTACATACGCTCTCACCAATTAAACGGACCTTTGAATTCAGTTCTACTCCTATGTTTCGCACTTATATTTTCATGGCTTTGCGGTCTTGATAACCGTGTTGCAATGGCTCAGTCTCCCCGGGAGCAGTCAGTTGAATCGCCTTCCATGGGAACCGGGTCCGCTGGAGCGTCCACTACAATAGGAGGAACCGGCTTCAAGGTCCCAATTCCGGAAATCAGAATGAACCGCATAATTGGTGAGGCTCCCCCCAAGAAGGCGCCGACAGAATCCAGGCGAGGGCCGGTAAGCTCGCCGTCAGACCTGCCAGAGGCTCAAGTCCTCCATCCTGAGGAACCAGGTCAACTAATGGAACGGCCAGGTCCTATTCCGATGAGACTTCCTTTTGATTCCAGGAACAGGATACCGACTGCCGGACCAGTAGAAGCGCTACCCTCGATCAAAGAGGAAACAAGTCCTGAAGAATCTGAGCCGCAGACAGCTCGGGATGCCCCACCAAGGCCAAGTTTACATTTCAGGCCACCTGAAAAAATAGAACGCCTACCTGATCCGGAGGATGATATTCATGTCCGCGAGTCTGGGGGACACACTCCGGAGGTCCCTGAGCAAAAGCCGAGTCCTGCCGAAAGACCACACAGACAGGAACCTCATAGCCCTCCGTTTAAGGGTCCCATAGCTCCTGTAAATATTACTGATTCCCTTCCTGAGCCACCTAAGGAGATAATCTCCAAAAGGATGATTCCGCTTCCTCACATCTCAGAAGTCGAAGTAGCCCGGGATACCATCAAGAGTCTGCCTGTCGAAACACAGGCATTGGACAAATCAGATGTAGAAATTGATTCGATCCCTCTTGATACCCGTCGAGCGCCGTTGCTGGTAGAGATCGAAGAACCCCAACCGGTTGTCGAAACCAAAGAGGAACTGTCCACTAAAGCAAAGCCGGTCGAAGAGTCAAAGCTCGCCGACCAGATTAAACACGAGCCCATGACTCCACCAGATACTGGGCAGACTTTCAGTATCATTCCACCCAAAGAGTCCAGGCCGGCATTGGAGATAAAGCAGCAAAAAGA